>JAGGZS010000273.1 GCA_021161885.1 bacterium | reverse complement strand
TTACGGACGGGGTATCTTCTGTTTCAACTTTCAGTTGTCCAGCCTGTTTTTCATATCATATGAAAAACTACTGGAACTTGCTCTCATCCCCGACCTCACGGACGGGGAGTTCCCGCTGGATTAAATATTATTTCTTTTGTTCAAGCTATAAATATTGATGCGCCGCCATACGTAAATTTAAGCGCGGGTTCCGATGGCGACGGCGGGCTGGATTTAACCGAAAACGTTTCTTTATACACCGGTACATCTTTTGGGCACGGTACTATCTCGCTTACATTAACAAACAATAATGCTATAGAAATACCGATAGTCCAATTTATACCTAACATCATATCATGGGGTTGGACAGACGGCAATAATTGGTATCAAGACAAATTGTATTATCAATCCGATACAGGCAATATGGTAAAATACGGCAATACCATTGGCGGGAAAGTGTTTATTACGGATTTCACATATTTATTAGGGCATACAAATATCGATCACTACGACGTGAATAATAATGTTCCGGCTTTCTGGACTTTTCCATGGACATCATATTCGGCAGGTGTAAACCAATCGGATCCCAATAAATTTTACGGCATAAATCTCGGCGCTTTATCGCCAAACGATGCTGTAACCTTTTATCTTCAAACATTTACCACTGTGGACGGTGTCCCTTTTTCTGATATTCAATGGGGGCTACCCAATCAAACCGCCACACATTTTGATTTAGGTTGGGATGATCTCGGTACCGTTAACGCTACAGCTGTCCCTGAACCGGCAACTATTATTCTGCTTGCTATTTCCTCATATGCTTATTTTCTGCGCAAACGGACAAAATAAATAAATCAAATTTTCACTGAATTCTTCAAGAAGCGGTTTTGCGACCTGAAACCGCTTCTTTCTATTTCCGCTTAAATTGACTATTCCTGAATAAAAGTGTATAATATTAGTAAGAAAATTTGCTTTTACAGTGTTATTAAATATCAAGCTATAACTAAAATTTAATATTTTATATTAAAAAACCGATTTTTATTTTATGTACTAAGTAAAAACCGGATAGATAAAATTATAATTTTTTAACAAAATGAGCTCAGATTGAGAATCCATTACGTAAAATTTCTGTTTATTTTTATTTTTTTCATATTAATCTATCCTGCTTCCCACGCAGTTTCGATCACAAAAATAGAAAAAATCGTTAAGGACCAAACCGAGCAAACACAAAAATATATTATCCAGTTCACCGATCCCCCGTTAAGCGTTGTTAAACAGATAGAAAAAGCTAAATTATCTAAGAAAAACACAGAAACCGGTTTTTCCAAATCAAATAAAACCGCCATAAATAATATAATTAAAAACAAACGAGCCGAATACAAATCTTTAAGAACTCAGTTAAGAAATAAAATAAAACAAAAATACCAACCCGATGAAACAGGTTTATCAGGCAAAAAAATAAAAAAAAGGTTTTCCGAAAAAATAATCCGGCGAGATTTTTACTACCTGTTTAACGGTGTAGCCGTTGAACTTACAAAAGATGAACTGGACGATATAAAAAGACTGCCGTTTATCAAAAAAATCTTTTCAGATAAAACAATCTCTCTTAACGATACCCAAAGCGACGCATTAATCCATGCCGATTATTTCCGCCAACAGACATCAGCCACAGGGAATTCCATAGTCATAGCCATCATAGATACGGGCGTAGACTACCTGCACCCCGATCTCGGAGGAGGCATAGGACCCGGTTACAAAGTAATCGGCGGATACGATTTCATCAACGACGATACCGATCCTATGGATGACAACGGACACGGTACGCACTGTGCTGGTATCGCCGCAGCCAACGGTGTGCTGAAAGGCATAGCGCCGGAAGCTAACATTTTAGCGTACAAAGTATTAAACACGGCAGGCAACGGGATTTTCTCGGATATCGTAGCCGCTCTCGAAAAAGCCACCGACCCAGATAACGACACATTGACCGATGACCACGCAGATATTGTCAGCATAAGTCTCGGCGGATACGGCGACCCTGACGATCCACTGTCCCTTGCGGTAGATAACGCCGTAGCTCAAGGCATAGTATGCTGTATCTCAGCGGGTAACGAAAAAAATTATTATTCTATCGGATCACCGGGCTGCGCCAGAGACGCAATAACAGTCGGAGCCACAAATAAAGACAACACAATAGCCTATTACAGTTCAAGAGGTCCCACAAACAAAGTGTTTCTTCCTAAACCAGATATACTCGCCACAGGTTCAGATATTTACTCAACTCTGCCAGACGGCGGATACGGTTATAAATCGGGCACATCCATGGCGACTCCCCATGTATCCGGCGCATCGGCGCTTCTTTTGGAAACTTATCCGACTCTTGAACCTGCTCAGGTAAAAAATATTTTTCGGCAAACTGCTGCTCCGTTAGGTTACGATGCGTTAACTCAAGGAAGCGGGCTTATCAATCTTGAAAATATTGTCGATTTATCCGCTATAATAACTCCGGCAATTGTGTATCTGGGGCAGGTAAACGATTCTATAGCAACATGGAACGATTCATTTTCGTTCGACCTGAAAAATATCGCCTCCGCAAGGACATTTTCGCTGTCTTGGGAATCGAATAATATTACCGCAGGGGTCAACCTAACCTATCCTGCGTCAGTATCGCTCAGCCAAAACGAATCAACTTCAATACCAGTTGAGGTTACGATAGAAAATTCCCAGCTTCCGGCATTGACGGATCAACCGTATTCTTATCATGGATATATTGTTATAGAAGATACTGTTACGATGAAACAATACCGCCTGCAGGTTCTATTGCTGAAAGAAAAACCCGATCCGTTCGAGCCTAACAACGTTTTTGCCGATTCCTACAGCATACCCGTAACTACCGACCGAACTCTTGTGCAAAGCAACGGGCGCACAAAGATCGATCCGGAAAGCGGGCTTGCCTCTGATCCTGACAACGACTGGTTCTCATTCTACGCCCAAGCAGGCGACAGGCTTAATATCGATATCAACGCCATTGATATAGGTTCACCTTTAGACTCAACACTGAGACTGTATAATTCATCCTACTCAGAAATAGAATCAAGCACAATGTACGGTTACCATCCCGATCCATTCCTGCGTGATGTGCTTATCCCTTCAACAGACACATATCATATAAAAATTGAAGGAAACAATATTTCAGATATGGGCGCGTATCATCTAATTACCTCTAAAATGCCCGATGATATTTTATGGTACACCGACATCAGTTCATTAAAACAACTTAATCTGCTTGCCCAAGGCGCGTATACACTGCTTACAAAATCAAACGGCATAGAACTGCTCGAGAACATGAACGCAGGATTACAATTATGGGAAATAACCAATTTAAAACCCATAAAAACAGGTGTATCCCAGTCAGGCAATCTGATAGCAGTTTTATCAACTGATAATTCGCTTACTCAGCTGATAACATACAACACATTAAGCTCCATCGCTCAATGGCAGTACACATTCGCGCCCGATCTTACCCCGTCAGACATTGCCGTGTCAAGAGACGGTTCCACAATAGCCGTTTACTCAGAAGACGATCTGCAAAAAAATATTTACATTCACGTATTCAACAAGTTATCAAGTTTTCCCGAACTGGTTTATACTTTGCCATCCAATAATTTAGATAACGCCGGTTTTTCCATATCAGCGGACGGCTCGATTATAGTATTCAGCGATGCCGATAAAACATATCTGCTCGATAAAAATCTGCAAACACTTAGATGGTCAGGCGAATATCAAGACAGAGCGTATACAATTAACAACGATGCGGCTTATCTTGCGGGTTCATCAACATCATACCGTTTCACTTTAAGAAAATGGAACGGCAAAACTTACGAAACCTTATGGCATTTTAATCCAGGCAACGGGTATAAAATTTTCAAGTCGGCGATATCGCCTAATGGAGAAAAAATTGTTGTTACCCAACGTTTTGAAGCAGGCTTCTATGGGCTTGAAGATAATGGGCTGGCTTTTTATTTTTTCGATTCATCATCAAATAAACCCATTTATCAATATAATCTCGATAAAGACAATACCGTTGTACCCAAAGACGACCTGTTCGGTATTCGAGTCCCTAACGCTGTTGAGGAAATCAATATATCAGATGACGCGAACAATATAGCCATAACCACCTGGGGCGGCGATCCGCAACAGCCCGAAATTCTGTTTTTCAGCCCGCAATACCAATATCCTATCGGAAAATTTTATTCATTAGGATCAGTAGCAGACAGCGACCTCAACGATATGTATTTTGCTTTTTTCTCCCAAGGTAAACACAATTTTCATTTTTTCAGATTCTTTATAGACCAGCAGCTTGTATCTCTTAACCTGAACGATTTTTTATCGCCCGTTCCCCCGTTTATCAGAAATGTAGAAATATCTCCCAATATAATACAGCAAGGCAATACTATCACAATCACAATCACAGCAAACATATCCGACAGTTCCGGCATAAGTTCAGCTGCGGTAGAAATTTTTTATAATGATAATGACGATATTGTTCAGGAAACCAGCCTATACGATAACGGGGCTGCACCCGATAACACGGCAGGCGACAATATTTATACCGCTTCATTCACAACGGATATTTCCTCAGGACACGATTACTACCTGATAATTTCATCTCAAGATAATGACGGCAACTCTTCTCAATCGGATGATTACCATTTCAGTACAAGTTCAAATCCTCATCTTGCTTTATCTTCATTTTCGCCTGATAACGATTCCGCTTTGCGACCGGGCACATTATCGTATATAAACATCTCCATTTTTAATTCAGGACAGGAACCGGCGGCAGCCTCGCAATTAACAATGACTATCCAAGACCCGTATGTGGACGATTATTGTTCACAACCTATTGATATACCAGCAATAAATGATAACGACGGGTTTACGGTAACATCAAACTTAATATACATAAAAACTACATATGATATACCCGATAACTACATAGTCTATGTCCGCCTGAATGTTGAAGAAACGGATACCGGAACTCACTCATGGAACTTAGATACCTCGCTCACTAATTCCGATAACAAACCTCCAATTATTTCAGATACCAATGTCAAACCTAAATATTTATCCGCGGGAGAACAAATCAAGCTGAGCACAACAATAGTTGACGGTTCCGCGGTTACCGATGCGTCAATGATTATTATGGATAAGGACAACGAAAGCGCACCTGTATTCGCCTCAGTTCCGTTATATGATGACGGGCTCCATAATGATGAATACGAAAACGACGGAATTTACGGCGGAACTTGGATTACATCTTTACTGCCTTATAATTACTGTGTAAATATTTTTGTCAGGGACATTCACAATAACCAGACAACATATGAAAATGTTACCCAGTTCACTACTGTACCCTTTAATGCACTGAACAATATTCTTCTCGTAGATGACACAAAAAATGAGCCGGGCGCTGTCGATGTCTATAAAACCGATCTAACCGCAATTTCAAAATTTTACGATCTTTGGGATGTTTCAGTCAAAGGGGAACTCCCCTCTCAAGTATCTTCGCAATATACAGACGGCATAATAATCTGGGTTATCGGCAAAACATCAGGAAACTATCATCTGTCATCATCAGAACAAGATACTATAATCGATTATTTATCCGGCGGCGGCAACCTGTTTATCACCGGTCAACGGTTAAGTTATTATTTGACTATTCACGGGCAGGAACCAAACACGCTCCTTAAAGATTATTTATGCGCCGGCTTTATATTCAAAGACACAAACTGCATAAAAATAAACGGTGTTTCAGATTCGATTTTGTCTAACGGACTAACTTTCACTTTAAACGACCAACCCTATACAGGCGAAATTAATCCCATAAACAACGCCTCTAAAATATTAGTCTATGATACCCTGAACGGCGGCGGGAAAACATATTCGTCAGGCGCAGCGGCAATCCTGAAAGAAACCGAATTATACAGAAGCATTCTGTTTGATTTTGATTTCGGCGGACTTCAAAACAATACCGAGCGCCAATCTTTCTTGACCACAATAATAAATTACCTGTCCAGCCCGAAAATAACTGATATAACTGTACTTCCAATAATACTCAACCCTGAACAGCAAATAACCGTATCCGCCAAAGTAACCGACCCTGACGGTGTGCAGGCTGTTGCCTGCGATATCAAAGACTCATCCGAAACTGTTATCGATACAATAACCCTATACGACGACAGCACACACGGCGATACCACAGCCGGCGATTCTATTTACACAAACATATGGACAACATCAACGGACGCCAAAGATTATTACGCTTTGATAAACGCTGCCGATTCAAGCGGCAACAATTCAAGCGCAGCTGAAGAAATATTTTTTTCAACTATCTCTCAACCTAATCTTGCCATAACAAATGTCTACCCTAAAAATGTCGATCATTTCGCTCCGGGCGAGTTGACTTATTTTGATATATCTATTTTGAATAACGGCACATCAGCAACATCGGAATTATCCGCGGAAATGAAAATTATCGGCTCATACATAGATTATTATTCATCAAGCGAACGATCCGTCAACAGCATAAACGCAAGTCAAACTTATACTACTGAAAACGGAAAATTTTATATAAAAATATCTGCTCTCGCTCCTCACGGGCACAACATTAACCTTGAATTTACCTTTACCGATACATCAGAGAAAACTTACAAAGATAATATAACAATTACCGTAAAAGACACATCACCGCCGGTAGTGGCTTTTTTTAATATTGAACCTAAAAACCTGTTACCCGGCGACAATGTTGATATTCAGGCAAAACTTATTGATGGTGTAGATGTTTCCGAAATATCGGTTCATATTTTTACCGAAGGGCTCGAACAAGACTGGATTTTAACATTATACGATGACGGGCTCCATAACGACGAATCCGCCGGCGACCTTATATTCGGCAACAGTTTTTCTACCTTGCCTGTTCCCTATTCATATATAGTCGATTTATCAATCAGCGATTCTTTGAATAATTCCGATACGCTATATTCCATAGACTGTTTCACTACAATACCTTTTCAAGCTGAAAACAAAATACTTATTCTCGACGATACCCATGATGTTTACAACAGTGTATCTTGGTTTGAGGATTATTTTTACGATAAAAAAATCCCTTTTGATTTATGGAAAACCAAACAGCGCGGTGAAATAGATAATTTATCGCAATACGATAACGGAGCAGTAATATGGTATTCAGGCAAAAGCACAACGCAATCGTTTACAGTATCGGAAATAAACACAATCACAAATTATCTTGACGCAGGCGGAAACCTGCTGTTTACAGGCGAAAAAAACGCCTATAATATAGCCAGCGTACACGGCACAAGTTTTTTAAGGGATTATTTCTTCCTATCATATCTTAATCAGGACATTTCCTTAAATAATCTTAATGGTGTGGCAAGCGATATTCTCACTGACGGTTTTAATATTTCTTTGACATCAAAGCAAATCCCCGGTGAAATATCAGTCCATTCACCCGGAGTGCCTATTTTTTATTACGACCAGACAAACGGATCGGGCAATATTTTAGGATACGGTATAGCAGGTATGCGTGTTGATACAGGCACGTACAAACTCGTATTTTTAGATTTCAGTTGGGACGGGATAAATTCAGGTCCGTCCCGATACCTTTTTCTTGAACGCGCATTAAACTGGTTCGGTTTAAATCAAACCCCGTTTTTGGAATCCGTTTCAATATCTCCTTCGTTTATTGATGTAAACGAACCCGTGCTGATTGAGGCGAAAACAGAAAACAGCAATTTAATTCAATCTATTTACGCGGATATCCAAACCCCTGACGAATCTAACATAGCTCATCTGTTCCTGTTTGACGACGGTACGCACGGCGACGTTACCGCCGGCGATAACATCTTTTCGAGAAATTTTCTTACTTTATCATCGGAAAAAAATTATTTCGTTGATTCATATCTTAAATTAAATGACGATACCGAACTTAATTATAACAATACAAACAAATTCACAACCGCCTGCGCACCTATGCTTATATATTCCGGTTACACTATCGCTTACGGCGGTAATCTTCAACCCGGCTCGTCTACAAACATCTCTTTGTGTCTTAAAAATGTCGGACACAGCGCCGCGGCTAATGTGCAGTGCAGCGTAGAACTTAGGGATTCTTACGTAAACTATTATAAAACAACCCCTGTCCAGTTCGGTACCATTACTGCCGGCATAGAAAAATTCGATTCATCCAACAGTTTTTATGTATCGCTTACTGACCTCTGCCCGGATTCCTACGAAATTACAGGACACTTAACTATAACCGACAGCTCAGGCAAACAAACCGCCGAACGGTTTTCTATTATAACTTCAGATACTAAAGGGCCTAAAATATCTAATATATCCGTTTCAAAATTAGCAAATAACCCGGGCGATGTGCTATCCGTATCGGCAAAACTTATTGACGGTTCAGGTATCGCTATTGCCAAGGCGTTAATAAAAGATAATTCAGACAATCTAATAGACGAGGTTATTCTCGATTACGATAATGAAAACGATGTCTATTCCGGCGATTGGACAATCCCCGCAACCCCTCGCCACTACAAAGTTTTCATTTACGCAAAAGATAATTTAAACAATGAATCTAATTCTACAGATGACTCTGTTTGGTTTACTTCAGTTGCGTTCACAAAAAACAACCCTATTTTGCTTGTCATCCCGCAAGGAGATGAACCGCAAACCCACGAGTACCGCACAAGTTTACAACTGCTCGGATACGGATTTGATATATGGGATAAAGGATTACGAGGCGAACTTAATCAGACTACGGTATCATTATATAATGAAGAAACCATCATCTTCGCTAACGATTATACCCCTAACGCATCATTCACCACTGCGGAACAGCAACTGCTGATCAATCATCTCGACAACGACGGTTCGCTTATCTTAAGCGGCGGTTCTCTTGTCTCTGCGCTTACTTCGTACGGAGCGTCAGAGAACACATTAATAAACGGCTATTTCTATGCCGATTATATATCTTCGGCTATGTATATAGAACAGCTTCAAGGTGTAACCGGATCATTCCTTGATAACGAAAGTTATCTTATCCAAGGATACTACGCCGGCGAAATTTTTCTTAATTCACCTGCAGACCCGATTTTGCAAGCCAACGCATCTATAGCCCCCGACGAGGTAGACCAAGACGGATACATCGCATCAGTAATCGACAATACAACAAAGAGCTATAAAGCCGGATTGTATAATTTCAAATTCGCGGATATCCAATTCATCGATCAACGTACCGATTTATTAAACAAAACCCTTCTATGGATAAACGATAACGATACAGGCGCAAAAATAACATCTTTTTCGGTAACTCCTTTAATTTCAACGCCGTCTTCTACATTTGATTTTCATGGAACGATAGAAAATTCTTCGGGAATTTTATCGGCTCAGCTAATCATAAAAGACAAAAACGGCATTACCGTTGACACAATACCAATGTTTGACGACGGTTCACACAACGACGGTTCCGCAGTAGACAACATCTACGGGGCACAATGGACATCGCCTGCCGCCCAAAACTATTTTTCCGCTGATATTCTATGCCAAACCGTTTCAGGCAAAGACTCGCTGTTCCCTGAAATCCTTCATTTCAGCACCGAGGCGGTTCCGTGGCTTTTCTTCGACCATTATAACATTACTAACGGCTCGCAATTTGTTACCGGCACAACAAATTATTTCAATATTTATCTGATTAACAACGG
Source organism: bacterium (assembly GCA_021161885.1). Classification (GTDB taxonomy): domain Bacteria; phylum Auribacterota; class Auribacteria; order Auribacterales; family Auribacteraceae; genus JAGGZS01. The sequence goes on along the minus strand of JAGGZS010000273.1, from coordinate 9,757 downwards.
GTCAGCGTTAGGTTACGATGTTAAAACTAAAATATCTACGGATAACCCGTATCTATCGTATTTATACAACACTACGTTTACATACGGCACTATGGCTATTGGATCGCCAAAAAAAGAAACCGGATCAAAATACGCGTTTCGCACAACTACCGACTGCCCGGACGGTACACAAATTACCCTTTATCTTGATATATACGAAAATTCATCGCCTGTTTTTCACGAACAATTTACCATAACCGTTAACGATACTTCCCGTCCGGATATATCAGGCGTAACCCTGTCCCCTGCGTTACCGGAAGCAGGAGAAAACGCTGTAATAAGCGCCACAGTAAAAGACGGTACAGGCGTCCAATGGGTTAAAGCCTATATCGAAAATTTTTCAGGACAAACCATTGAAACCGTTAACCTCTTTGATGACGGTTTCCATTACGACCAAGGAATAAACGACGGCATATTCGCCCATTCAGTAACCATACCGACAACACCTGACGATTACAAAATAAAATTTTATGCCATAGATACCCTTGGCAACTCAGGGTTCTATTACAATGAAATTTGGTTTTCTACCAAAAATTTCAATAGAAACAATCAACTGCTTATTATTGACCTGCATACGCAGGACCCGTCAGAAAAAACTCCGCTTGAAACGGCATTAATCCAATCGGGCATCGGTTACGATATATGGAAAGAAGCGGTTAGAGGCTCAATCGATCCCGCTGTTTTTAACAGCTATGCCGACGCAATAGTCATATTCGATACCAAAACAGCTTATTCATCTACCTTTTCATCTTATGTTCAGGAAAATATAAAAAGCTATCTTGATGAAGGCGGACATTTTCTGCTTATGGGTGAAAAAAATATTTCTTATCTATCCAATTCAGGAAAAAACCAAAACGAACTGATAGACGAGTACCTAAAAATTCTTTTCATCCAGCAGCCTGCTGCCCAAAGGGATATCAACGGCATATCCGGCAATCCAATATCAAACGGACTTGATATTGAATTCAATTCCGCCAGAGCCGGTGAAATTGATCCTATAGGAAACGCTATTGCTGTTTTCACCCTTAACCCGCCGGAAAACAACTTATCAAGCGGCACATCGGCAATAATGATAGATAATTCCATATATGAAGCTGTGGTATTTGATTTTTCATTTGATATTATGCCGTACGAAAACCAAAAAAATGAGCTGATTACAAAAACCATCGACTGGTTCTCTGTTGAAACAGGACCAAGGCTCCTTTCCTGCACAACTACCCCGGAATCGTTATTAAGCGGGCAGAGCGTTACCATAACCGCTCAGGTAACCGATACAACAGGTGTGAGCAGTGTGGATATAAAAATTTTAGATAACGAAGGGGTTTTGTTCTCCACACGGCAGTTATATGATGACGGAACTCACGGCGACACCACTGCCGGAGATTCAATTTATGCCAATACTTATATTCCGTTACAATCCAATAAAATGTTTTTAATAAATTTAACAGCGGAATCAAGTTCAGGAGCAACCAGTTTTTTTGAAAAATGCGCTGAATTTTACACGTATACACTACCGTTATACAGTTTTATATCGTATACCCTGCAATCGTACTCACATATTGCTCCGGGGTCATTTGTTTATTACGCAATAGCCATTCAAAACAGCGGTACATCCCCTGCTTCAAATGTTACTGCCGCGGTTAATATATCTGATCCATACCTGCTTTACAATTCAACAATACCTGTTGATTACGCAACTATGGCGGTTGACGAGACCAAAGCGAGCGCCTCAAATAAATTCCGTATTCAGGCGTCTTACGACTGCCCTGATAATCATCAGTTCAAAGCATACATAGCCATAACCGACGATTCAGGCAATGAATCTGTTCTAACCTATTATCTGCCGGTAACAGATACACAAGCGCCTTACCCGCAAAACGTAACCGTATCCGACGCATTTGCTGACGGCGGGGATGAAGTAGTGATAAGCGCGCAAATTTCAGAAGGAAGCGGGGTTGCTGAAATAAAAGCGGTTATCTCAGGAATCAGCGATTCATACGAATTTAATTTGCGATTATATGATGACGGAACTCACGGCGACGGCGCGCCCAACGATAACATCTTTGCCAATGTTTTTACAGTCCCTTATACTCCAAGAACTTACAAAATAAACTTATACACAAAAGATTCATTAAACAATTTTCAAACATATTCTACAGACCAGCTTTTTTCATCTATTAAGTTTACTCCCCAGCACCGTATTTTACTGATAGATGACGACGCAGGCACAAGCAACGTGGAAAACAGTTATTTTTCTATGCTCAATTCTCTCGGATACTCATACGATTACTGGGACTGCGCTCTTAGGGGCGATCCCGATACAACCGTTCTGAACGAATACATAACAGGATGTATTATCCTGTTTACAGGCGTAAACACATCTACCTCAAGAATTTCAGCAACCGACCAGTCAAACTATATCCAATACCTTAATTCAGGCGGAAATATGCTTGCAGCAGGAAGCAACAACGCTTATGTATTAACAAATTACGGGAACTCACAAAACAGTTTTCTTAACGATTATCTTCATGCCCAATATCAAACCCACTCATACAGTTTAAACTCCATAACAGCTTCTGCGGGAGAATGGATAAGCGAATCTTTCAGCAGTACTTTATCGTTTGCAAGCGCAGGAGAATCAGACCCGGTTCCGCCCGCCGTCGCAATACTTGAATATACAGGCAGTGCCTTGCCTTATACAATTTCAAGCGGGACCGCGGGAATAAAAACCGATAACGGCGATTTCAAAACAATATTTTTCGATTTCAAATTTCACAGCATTACCAACAGCACAGCGAAAAACCAGCTTTTCGACAGATCGCTCCAATGGCTGTTAGGCCCGCAGATAACTTCACCGGATATATCAGCAAGATGGGTTGCCCCAGCCAATCCGGTTGATATATCCTGCAATGTAAGCGACTCATACCCTATATCAGCCGTATACATCAAAGTTAAAGATTCAAGCAGTACCATTTTATCAACTCTTTTACTTAATGATAACGGCGTAAACGGCGATGGGACAGCCGGAGACGGCGTTTATACGGTATCTTACACAACTCCCGCTCAGGCAGGAGATTTTTTAATCGATATTTACGCAGAAAACATCAACAATAATTATTCACATTTAAACAACGCTCTTTCTTTCTCAACCGACAATATTCCTTATTTGGTTTTCGGTCAGATAACCTTAAACGAAGGGACAGAGTTTGAATCGGGCAAAAAGAACTATTTTGATATTTCTGTAACGAATGAAGGCAGTATTGAATCCAATCCGACTTTTGTATCCATCTCAACAGAATCCCCGTTTATTGCGGATTACGAAACAACCGCCCAGCCCTACGGCAATATTTCTTCCGGCGCCGGGCAATCGAAAAGCACAACCGCTTTTTTTATAGAACCAAACGCCGTTACCGCTAACAATCAGATTGTTGAACTAAAAATAACGATAAACGCTTATTACAACTCCACATTATACAGTTACGAACAATCCGTTCCGATCCAAATAAAAGATACTTCAGCACCGCAAATAACAAATTCTTATATTGATCCGATCAATGCCGAAACATCATCTTTAATAACAATTTGCGTTAATCTTACCGAGGGCACGGCAATAAACTCCGTAGAAGCTGAAATACGCTCTAACGACGGCTCTGTTTACGATACAATAACATTATTGGACGACGGAGTGCACTCGGATAACCAAGACGATGATTACATTTTCGCCAACACGTGGACGGCTCCAGCCACACCCGATAATTTTGTAATCAATATAACCACTTCCGATTCAATCGGCAACATATCTGTTTTTGAAAACCAACTGGCGTTTACTACCATTAGTTTTACTGCAAACAATAATATTTTATTAATCAACGCGGATATAAAAGACAAAACAACTTTTGATATTTACCAAAATATCCTTCAGTCAAACTCATTTAATTTTGATAAATGGGATTCATTTTTCAGGGGTTTCCCTGACGAATCCACATTAAACCAATACCAATACGGAGCCGTTATACTGCTTACCGGAAAAACAGGTATAACATATTTTTCAGAAAATGATTACAGCGCAATTCAAGATTACCTCAATAACGGCGGTAGCCTGTTTATATCCGGTGAATCAATCACAATCCATACTGAAAACGATACCGGCTCAAACCATTTTCTTAACCGATATTTTTACGCCTTTTCGGTTCAGGAATCCGCACAGTGCACTGTCTTAAACAGCCATCTAAACAATGCGCTCGGCTTATCCGCCAATATCACCATTGAGCAGGGAACCTCATCCGGTGAGGCGGATATTATATATCCAGCTAAACCTTTGTTCGTTTACGATACATCGGCAGGAGGCGGACAAACCCTCTCGGACGGCATAGGCGGATTTACCGTAACTACCGATTTATATCACGCAGTATGCCTTGATTTCGGGATGGAAACAATAATAGATAACGACAGCCGCAACAATTTGGCTTCAAATATTATATCATGGCTGATGGACTGGGACAACGACGGGCTGAAAGATTATTGGGAAATCGGCTATTTCGGTTCAAGAGAATTTTCTTCAGGAACAGACGATCCAGACTGCGACGGATTAACCAATGCGCAAGAACAATCTTTTAATAGCAATCCAACTGTTTACGATACCGATAACGACGGACATAACGACCGATGGGAATATATCGCCGGAACTGACCCGCGCGACCCAATGTCAAAATTTAAAATAACAAATTTTTATTTATCTCCTTCAGGGGCACATATAACCTTCAGCAGTGTGCCGGGGAAATCTTATAACATTTATTATAAAGATATTCTTACCGCGCCATATGCCGGTTATGAGTTAATAGAAACTTATAACGCTACTTCCGCGGAAAGCACATTCATCGATCAAGGCGACCCGCCCGCGCGTCCTGTCCCGACAGACAAAAATGCCGGTTTCTTTATTATTTATATTGATGAAACAGATTAATAATCAGTCTTTTTTCAGGGTATAAAATTCATAATTCCCTATTGACGCTTCGTGCTCGTAATACTCATAGATTAAATAAAGCGATTCCTTTGTGAACCGCATAACTGTTTGCGGTTTCAGCTCGGTTAATTTGGAATCAAGAATTACCATATTAAAAAATCTTTGATGAAACAAACCATAAAACAAATTTTTTGGAAAAACTCCTTTTTCAACGAGTTTCGATATGGCAAACGAGTGCATATACACAGTTTTTCCAGCGACAAGAAGCATGCCTGTATCCTCTGCCAATACCCGTCCTTTTTCGCTTTTTATTTTATCAACTGCTATGCGGTCGAGTGTCCTAATAGAATCAGGCACTTGCAAATGCTCAAAAATTTCACCGTGCAGGCTTATATGAACAACAACCAACAAAAAAACAACTATCCGAACAACAATTTTTTGTGTTTCGGCATCAATGTAGGCTATGCCTAATCCTGCCGTCAGGCAACAGGCGTAACATATCTCGAATAAATAATGGTTTGACGCCCCTTCCCTGCCTAAAAGGAAAAGCGATAATACAGAAAAAATTAAATATAAAAAAACAGGCGACCTATAGAATTTTTTACTGAAAAAAACAGATGTAATGAATACAAACAAAATACCAGTATAGCTTAATAAATTATTCGAATAATAAAACAGCCGGTCAAACGAATAAGAATACATATTATATCTTAAAAGATGATTAAAAAATTCCCCTTTTGTAATTAAGCTGATAACTAAAAATAAAACCGCGCCGGTTGTTATAAAATATATAAAAGGTTTAAGGGCGTGTTTCCTATTATTGATAAAACAATATAAATAACCCGCAAGAGGTCCTGCCCAAACGGTATGCTTTGTGTATAAACCTAAAATAAAAAAAAAACCGCCCCAAAAAAATCGATTTTTCCTATTTTGGATAATACAGTAAAAACCAAGCAATGAAAAAAAAGAAGCTGCCATATCAACCCGGTACATCATGCCTGCCCTGTTCACAAAAGGATAAATAAAGAAAAAAACCGCCCCGAGAATTGAAGCGAACAGATTACCGCTCAACAAAAAAATTATTCTATATATAACAAACCCTGAACCTAATATCGATATTGCCGACAACAACCTGCCAATTGTAAAAATATTATTCTCCAATGAAAAAAAATTAAGAATGAAAAATACAGGCGGGTAATTAGCTACAATATAAGGCAGTTCGGTTAATTTTTTATACAGCATTGCGTGTTTTAAAAGAAAAGACATATGAGCGCATATCCCTTCGCCGTTCTCAAGCGGGAAAGGATACAACGCAAAGTTAATCGATCTTACAATAAATGTGCCGCAAGCGCATATCAGCAAAACAATAGATAAAACAACAAACAGCCTGTTTGTATAACTTTTCAAATTCATACCCGTTTTATATTGTACAAAAAAACATCATTTATAAAGTTCTCGGAAATAATTTCCCTGCGATATTGATAATTCAATCCAATTAATAATACTCTTTTTGTTTGATAAAAAACAATATTTAGTTCAAACAAGTAAATTCTTTATTTTTTTTCATAACTGGCATTGATATTGCTTTTGTTATCGTTTAGTATTTTACTCAACGCAAGGAGGGATGTATGGCTAACATATCATCAATAACAAATTTCGATTACACACAGCCAAAACAGGCAAAAATCAATAACAACCAGGCTGATCTGACTAAATCGGAACAAAAAAAGAAAGAGGAAGTGCAGGACGTACTTGACAAAAATTTAGAAAAAAGCATTAAAAAAGAAAATATTATAGCCGCAGATCAAGATATTACCAGTGCCGCACAAGCCGCTGAAATATTAAACGCAATATTGGATAACTTATCTACATCTCCTACAGCAGATAAATTACATGCAAATTTTGATACTGCCCGTATCAACGCCCTGATTAACAACTAATCTGCTGTAATTTTTTCGCCGCGATATGCCCCGGGCAGCCCAGCCCGGGGTTACTTTTTTGTCTAAATTATCTTTTATTTTTTACTTATTAAAACTTCCGCTATTTGAACGGAATTCAAAGCAGCGCCTTTGAGCAGATTATCGCTTACAATCCAAAGGTTTAAACCGTATTTGACGGTTTTATCTTCCCTTATTCTGCCGACAAAAGTCTCGTCCCTATCCGATGCCGTTGCCGCCAGCGGATATTCTTCTTTCTCAAGACAATCTACTACAACAATATTCGGCGTTTCGCTAAGTAATTTTCTCGCCATATCAACAGTAATATGTTTTTCAGTCTCCACATTAACGGATTCGCTGTGCGACCTAACAACAGGTATTCTTACACATGTAGCGGTAACTTCTATGGAGTCATCGTGCAGAATTTTTTTTGTCTCGTTTACCATTTTCAGCTCTTCATTAGTATAACCGCCGTCCTCTATACCGCCTGATTGAGGAATCCGGGGCAATGCGTTAAAAGCTATCTGGTGCGGGAAAATTTTTCTTTCATACGATTTATTATTTAAAACGGCTTGGCTTTCTTCCAACAACTCTTCAACAGCTTTGAGCCCAGCGCCTGAGACCGCCTGATATGTTGACACAACAACACGCCTTATTCTGCCGTAGTTATGCAAAGGTTTAAGCGCGTGAACCATTTGGATTGTCGAGCAATTCGGGTTGGCTATAATGCCTTTATGATTAAAAATATCCTCAGGATTAACCTCAGGCACGACCAAAGGGACTTCACTGTCCATTCGGAACGCGCTTGTGTTATCCACAACGACAGCTCCTGCCTTAACCGCTAAAGGAGCGAATTTTTTGCTTATGTTTCCGCCAGCACTGAATAAAGCTATTTCCACACCGGCAAATGAATTTTCGGTTAATTCTTCAACAAAGTATTCATCTCCCTTGAACATAAACGTTTTCCCGACCGACCGAGCTGACGCCAACAGTTTCAACGACCCAACGGGAAAATTTCTTTTCTCAAGAGTTTTCAGCATTTCCCGCCCTACAGCGCCTGTGGCGCCAACCACGGCTACCGAATATTTTTTCGACATCTTCTTCTGCCTCCGTATCAATTATCTTAATTTTATTTTTCCACAACAACCTGCGCGATAGAATAATCTTCTATATGCGAAACGCTCAGGTTTATTCGTTTATAATCATTATCAATAATATACTGTTTTATTTTACCGGCAACACAAACCCCCGGCGCTCCCAGATTATTTTTTACTATTTTAATAGATTTATATGCCCGCCATTTATTCCAGCCCAGCGCCTGAAAAACGGCGCATTTAGCGGCAAACCTCGCCCCGAGCCGTTGGTATAATATCTTTTTAGGGCAGGAATAAGCAAGTTCTTCTTTCGTGAACAAATAATTTAAAAATTTTTCACCGAACTTCTGTTCCGCCTGTTTAATTTTATCATTGCTAATTAAAGATATTCCGCAGGCAACAATCATTTTAAACTCAATTTCCCCGAATGATTCTTTTTATCGTTTTGAGGTTTAAACAACACCTTTTTTAGATTATCCAGCACTTCCTCAACGGATATAAGGGCCATACATTTTTTTGTCGGGCAAACTCGTTTGAAACAAAAAGAGCATTCTATATCTTTTCGTATAACCTCATTGCCTTTACCGTACGGACCCGTTTTCACAGGGTCCGTAGGTCCGAACAAAGCTATCACAGGTGTATGCACAGCCACAGCAAGATGCATAGGTCCTGAATCGTTAGTTACAAGGCAGTCAACCCGTTTAAGCAATGAAGCGAGCTCAAGCAAACCGGTTTTCCCGGCCAAATTAAAAGGTCGGCTTTTGGTGTTGAAAATTATTTTTTCTACGCTTGGTTTATCAGAAGGGCCTCCGATAAAAATTACTTTCGCTCCAAATTGACAGGCAATCAGATCAGCTAATTCAGAAAATTTTTCACTATTCCAGCATTTGCTTTCCCATCGCGCATTAGGATTTAAGGCAATTACCTTATCTTGCGGATAAATTTTATTATCCACAAAAAAATTATCCGCAAATTTATCGGCTTCCTCAGTGCAACATACAGGAAAAGATACACCGCGAGGCTTATTGCCGTGGTTATCCAATAGGTCAAACACTTTTAAGTAACGGTCAACGGCATGGCGCTTTTTATCATGTACTGTTACAATCCGATTATAAAAAAACCTGCTTCCTTCACGGGAATCGCTAAGCCCTATCTTTATCGGTGCACCCGATAAAAAAGTGATAACCCCGCTTCTCAGCAATCCTTGAAGATCAATAACAATATCGAATTGTTCCTTTCTGATATCCAAAATAAATTTTTTTGATTCCCTTAAAGTTTTCAAAATATTTCGTTTGCGCCCCCATTTTTTACGGTCGAATATAAACAGTTTATCTATGAGTTTGTTTTCCGTAAGCATATCAGTGTAGGCTAGACTCGCCACCCACGATACGGATATTTCAGGATAAACCGTTTTTATCCGGTCAAGCAAAGGCAAAGCATGAAGAATATCGCCAAACGCGCTTGGTTTTATTATTAAAATTTTTTCATTGCCTTTTAAATTAATCATTACTGCCTTCCATCCGCATAGACGCCGGATAAAACCGTAAATGCGCTATTAACAAATTCAAATATAATTTAAGTTTTTGGTTAAAGTTCGCATTTAAAAACAATGTAAATATTGACAAAACACAATATACCGCAATTTTTATCATACATTTAAGAAAAATTAAACCAATAAGAAATAAAAACTGGTATCTTGGTTTATTTTTTTTAAAAAACAATTG
>JAGGZS010000013.1 GCA_021161885.1 bacterium | reverse complement strand
TTTACACACTTTTTTATACATCAAGCAGCAATGTTTCAGATTAGTCTCAAATTGACATTTGGCTTTAAACAAGTTATAATTTAATAACTGAAAATATGCAAAAAGGAAGTTTTGTTTTATTTAAAAAAAACCAATTTAATATATCAAAAAAACAATTAAATTATGAGAGGAGTTTTTTTATGACTGCCTTATTTAAGCGAATTAAATTTTTTCCTAATCGAAACAAGGTGTTTTTGGTTTTAATTGTGTTGTTCAGTTTTATTTCATCTGTCGGTTATGCTAAATCAGATAATGAAATTCGTGTTAACCGCAAAAACGGCAGGGTAATAAACTCCAAGCAGTTTGAGAACGCAAAATATCATATTGTGCATATTCAAGATGCCCATTGCAATGCGGAGGCTCAGATCAATATTGCCAATATGTTAGAGGAACTTACAAAAAGTTATAATATAACCCTTGTTGGTCTCGAAGGCGCTGAGGGAAAATTCGCGACCGGGCGCATAGCGGCTTTCCCAGACAAACAAATTCTTAAAAATGTCGCAAAATATTTTTTAAACAGCGGCAAAATATGCGGTTCAGAATATTTTTCTATTTTGGAAAATAATGAAGATATTTTGTTAGGTATAGAAGACAAAGCACTTTATTTAGAAAATTATAACAAATTTATGGAATCCTTGCCGATTAGAAATTCCGCGGTTACATATTTTGAGAACGCGTTTAAAAAAATCAATAAAATTCAGGACGCTGTAGTAAGTGAAAATATAAAAGAGTTCAACAATAAACTCCAGAAAATCAATGGTCAGGAAAACGATTTTTCCGGTTACTGCAAACTGCTGAAACAATCGTGCGCGAAATATAATATAGCGACAGGCGAGAATAAAAATTTTAACAAATTTATGGAAACACTAGAACTTGAGAAGAAGATTAATTTTGAACGTGTAAATGGCGAAAAGGCAAATCTTATAGACAAATTAAGCAAGGTTATTAATAAAAAAGATCTCGCACAGCTGCTTCAATATAACCTTTATTTCAGAATAAATAAAATAAGCCCTTTGGAATATTATGATTATTTATCAAAAAATGCCCGATTTTCTCAGGTAGATATGAACGATTACCCTAACTTTAACGCTTATACACAATACCTTGAAAATTACGATTGCATAAATCAAAAATCCCTGTTTAATGAATGCGATTTGCTTGTTGGAAAAATTAGGGGCGCAATGGCGCTAACAGAAGATGACAGGCAAGTAATCCGATTGCTTGAAGCATCTAAATTATTGAAAAAATACACTATGTTAGAGTTGTCTACAACTGAACTTGATAAAATTTATAAACCTGGCAGTTTATCGATTAAAGAGTTTGATAAGCTGTTAAACAGATACTGCAAGAGACTTAATTTGTCGTGCACAGATGATTCGTCATTGATAGAGATAATCTCAAGTGGTCTTCCTATACTTGAAAAATTTTATAGCGCAGCAAAAAAACGTGATGATGCTCTTGTTGAAAAACTTGTTATGGAAATGGAGCTTGAAGGCAATAATATTGCTGTTCTGATTGCCGGTGGGTTTCATACGGAAGGAATTATACGAAAACTCGAGCAAAAAGGCATAAGTTATGACATAATTATTCCGGAAATAACACGGGAACAGAAAAATAATCCGTATTTCAGTTTGATGTCTAACATTAAAACTAAATTTGAGGAAGTTTTGTCTTCAAATACTCTCCAGATTCCGCTTCGCACAGCTAAATTAAATTTACTCGATCAAGATAATCAAGTTGTTTTCGCTAAAGAAATAGATTCCGCGCTTGCCGCGATGACAGCTGATACCCGTATTTCACAAGCAAAAAGTGAAGTGGAAATGATTGATTCTGTAAACAAGGTGCTTGATGAGTATGGCAATAAATACTCGGTTAAAGTCCTTGGAAGAGCAACTATATACGGAGAAAAAGGATACAGGGGCTATTTAATGGAAATAGCCGGACAGCGCTTTACATTTATCGTAAGAGACCAGTTTCAGATTCATGATAAACAGGAAGAAGGCATGTCTGAGGCGGTTATTGAAGATAAATACGTTACTGTTTTCCCTGAAAATAAATTTGAAAATCTTTTAGCAGAAAGATTAACGTCCCCTGTCGCTACTGGTGATAATTATGACGTTGCGTTATCGGCTCCTTTTAAGAAACAGCTTACTTATAAAGCCATAGATAGGCTGCTGACAACACTGTACAATATGGGTGAAATTACAGATGAGGATATAAACGAGGAAATCAGGGGATTAGGGGTAGACGTAAGGTCTGAAATCCATGCATTTTTAAGTTATTTTGTTGAACGGGGACTCCTGAAAATTGCCGAAGGATTGGAAGAAGGAGAGAAATCATATTCATGGTACTCCGAAAATGCTCAAATCAATATACTTTCTCTTGAACAAGCGCAAATGCGCTTTACCGGCAACATTGAAGGCAGCCTTATTTCAGGGAATGAAGTTACTTTTTTTGATAAATCCATAATAACCAAAGATAATTTAAACACAACGGGCAAAATAAAGTTTTTTTATTTTGAAGAAAAACTCCCGATGGATATACATTACCGAATCCTTGCAGAGCTGTATGCTGGCAGAGCTGAACTGTTCAATGTGTCTAAACCGACGCATATAGAGTTTGAATCGACTAACGGTAAAGTATATGCCGTATCGGTTGTGTACCGCCCTGAAGATGACGGCTACTTTTTTAGAGTTGGACTTAAAGAGGACATCACATTTAAAGCCGCTCAGCAGGTTGAACAGGGAAGAACGTTTATTGATTCTCCTGTGGTAAGTCTGGAAAAGGCTGGACTGCGCGTTGCCGCGGCTAATCCTTTTGATCATCCTGTGGTAGGTCTTCCTAAACTGGGTATTGTCAGCGATGCTGAAGGGAATGTTATACAGTTAAAAGTCAGGGTGTTTAATATTGATAAAAACACTCGTAAAGTACTGGGGTTTATAGATAAATTAAGCGTAACCGCAGATGTTGAAGGCAACTTAAATGAAGTGTTTAAAACGGTTTTGGCAAACATAAAAAAATCAGCTGATAATTCTAATATCGGGTTACTGCATCCTGTATTAAGTCAACGCCTCTCTAATTTAATTCCGCCGGATGAAGTTGACAGAAGTATGCTTGGAGTGGGTATTCAATATCCGCCGGTTCAAGTTGCCGATATGACAATGGAACTTAATAAAAAGGCAAAAAGATTAGTCAAAAATGCAGAGGATAAACAAGCGGTTTTATCTAAACTGGGAATATCCGCTTATACTATAGGACTTGATAAGGATATTGACCAGCTGACTGCATCGCCGGAAGCAATGGGCGACCTTATATCCATTCTATACTCAATGCTTGAAAAAGGGCAGGTCGATAAATTAGTTGCTGAAAATAAAAAAAGAGATCTTGTGAACTTATTTTATAACAAAGCTCTGCCAATGGCGCAAAATGTTCTGCAAACGGTTTTGAAACAATATAATTTATCGGATAAACCTATTGAACTTCAAATTAAACTTGCGCCGGGACCAATAGCCGAGGCGCATTTTACTGAAGAAAATAAAATTAAAATTGTGCTGAATGCGCATGTGTTTCGTTCACCCGGATTGTTATTCGCTCAAATAGAGCATGAAATTAGACATGACTTTGTAAAAGGGCAGGTTGCTGAAATCTTACCCAAACATATGCCCGCAGACCAAATTACTCCGCGTATAACCGATTTTATTACTGAACTTTATATATCATCAAAAGAACTTGAAAGATATGACCAGTTCGGGCTTGAAGCGCAATTAGGAGTAAAAACACGTAATGAGCTTAAATCACCTGATAATCCTATAGATTTAAATGGAGAATTTTTTAATCTTACCCAGTTGTCAGGGCAGGCTCGTTTCAGCGGGCTGCTCAACATTGTTTCAGCAAGATTTTTCGCTGAGGGAGTAGGCGCTTTACCTGCTCCGTATCTAATTCAAGATACTCTTGATGAATTAAATAAATATCTTAGTTTTGACAAGTTAGACGGAAATTTTTCTGTATATATGGACAAACAAGGCAATTTTGATGTCGTATCCGCCGATCAGCAGGAAAAAGAGTCGGCATTCATTCAAAGCCTTATTGATGAAAAAGCCGCTGTGTTTGCCCAACCTCAAACCGTCCGCATTTCACCGGAAGCGCAAATTTCTCATCTTGTTACCGTAGGGGCGGATTCGGTTATTCTTGGCGATAACATTAAAATCGGCAGAAAAGTTAAAATCGGTAAAGGAGCTAAAATTATTTCCGACGGCGGGAAAATTATTATTGGTGAAGGCGTAAAAATTGATGACGGGGTTGTCATTCGAGCTAAAGTAGGACAGACTATAAAAATAGGTCCCGGTACAATTATACTTAACGGAGCCGAACTTACAGGCAATGTTACCGTAGGCGAAGGGGCGGTAATAGACCAGTCAAAAATTAAAAACGCTTTTATTGGATATAAAAAGAATAATCCTACTATTATTCGCGCAAGTAATGTATGGGGCGAAACTTTTGATACTAAAGACAGGGTAATTATTGAAGAAGGAGTGCAAATTCTTTATTCCGATATAAAAACCATGTCCGAGAAAAAAGGTTTTGCCATGCTCGACAGGGCGCCTTCAGCTGTTTTCCAAAACAACCTTGACCTTGTAAAATATCATGTCAATGTTCCTGTTACTATAATAAAGTCAGGTGCTGTTATAGAAAAGGCAATAATAGAAAACAGTGAAATCGGTAAGAATGTAATTGTCAGGGAACATGCCTTGATAACAAATAGTGTATTGAAAGAAAATTCTTTAGCCCGCGTTAATGCCAAAATTAACCTTACATATATGGGTAAAGGGGTTAAAATAGGTTCGGTTGTTGATAAATGTTATTTTGGCGACGGCGCTACTTCCGAACATCAGGGCACGCGCCTTGAACATGTAGTCATGCCTAATGAATATATAATAGTCGATGAAAACGGTAATTATCAGGTAATAAATCTGCCTAATACATCAAATATCGGGGCAGGAACTATTATTGACAATAAAACAGGTATTCCTGTTATCGGGTACGATATGTTTACGGCAATCAATTCTGAAGTTGTAACTTCAGAAGATAATCCTACCGTTTTTTATCCGTTTACCTTAACTAAAGGGGTTACGGGCGGAACGCTGCTGCCGTTCGCCTTTTCGGCTCAAACAGGTACTTCCGTTGACGCATGGGTGCTTAATAATTACGCCGGAGCTATTATTAATCATTATAAAAAGAAAAAAGCGTTGGTGAAAAAATTAGGATACAAAATGGATGATTTCGATAAGTTGTTTGAGGGAACTCTTCGATTGACCCTGAAACTTCTCGACGATACAATGGCCGCGTTGTCCGCGAAATATTCCACCCCTGGACTGCCTGTGGGAGCTACTACCGACTCTATCGCTAAAGAAATAGAACAGATTAAAAAAACAAAAAATTTAATAACGGCCCATATAAAAAGTCAGGCTTGGAAAATGGAAAACGGGGTTTTTATAAACGGAATGTTCTCATGGCAGCCGGGCGATAAATGGACAACTCCTACTCTTGATGCCTTCACTAAAATGAGCAGTAAGTTACAAGAGTTTACCGAAATATACTCGTTATTAAATGAACATCTTAAAATCTCTGAAAACAGGCAGCCTGAAATTTTTGACGGGAAAGCTAAAATGGGTACAGACGGTATTCGCGGAGTGGCTGAAAATTCACGCAGTATTGACAGCACCCATGTTACCCCTGTAATGGGATACCGGCTTGGATTGGTCGGCGCATTATATGCCGCTTATCAAGGAAAAGACGTTATGTACGTAGGCGGTGATACCCGTTCAAGCACTCCATATTTGATTAAACCTGTTGTTGAAGCCGCTGAAGCATTAGGCATGACTGTAAAAGATACAAAAACTTCCGTTGACCATACTCCTGCTGTACAGTATAAAGTCAGGGCAGATGATGAAGCTGGTTCGGGTGTTATCGTAACCGCATCTCATAACCCTGCGTCTGATAACGGATTTAAACTGATTACTGAAACAGGATCTAAAATACCGGCTAATTGGGAAAAAATCGCTAACAGAATAGTAAACGCCAGAGACCTTAATCACGAATTAGCATTGGTTATTCAGGAACTTGGCGGAATAAAACGCTTTGGCGCTTTGTTTGATAAAATTAAAGAAGATAAAAAAGGTGTTGAAGATAGTTCGGATGATACTTACGAAAAACAATATATCCGGCAGATTGTTGATTCCTTAAAAATACTTCTTCCAAAATCCGACCATAAACGGACATTAATAATAGATACTTCAAGCGGAGCGGGAGTTAGAATTTTTGAAAAAATGCTGCCGCAATTAAATCAAATACCTAATTTTGAAGTTAAGCTGATTAATAAAGACGGGGTTATAAATAAACAGGTGGGCGCAGAGTATATCCATAAAAAATTAGCTAAAGATATCGCCGCAGGCAATCCCCTGCCTCAATGGCTGGAAGATTATAAAGGTGTGGTTTTAGGTACATTAGACGGCGACGCGGATAGAAATTTAATGTTTCGTCTTAATGAAGACAATCAGCTTGAAGTAATCGACGGCGATAAGTTTGCCGCTTTAAAAGTAGCGGTTCTGCAAAAATATATGAAAGCAGCCGGTCTTGATGACCGTTTTCAGGTCGGTGTCGCTCAAACAGTACTTGCCAATATGGGATCGTCCGCTTTTTATAAACGCCATGGGATAAACCCGATGGAAACCGCTGTCGGCGATAAATATGTAAGGGAAGCGGCAGTTAATTGGATTAAAGATAAAGGTGTGGCTGTCTATTATGAAGCCGCAGGACACGGCGCTATTGTTTTCTCCGATGATTTTATAAATTCAGTAAACCAGCTGTCGCCTTCGCGAGCTAAAGATATACTTCAGGCTATTATTAATATGCAGAATAAAGCCGGCGGGGACGGAATACAAAACCTTTTATTGTTCAAGGCGTTAATGGAACTTGAAGGGCTTGATTTTGATAAACTTAATGATCCTCAGTATCTATATGCTGAAATTCCTAAAATTGAAATGGAACTTAAGGTAAAACATAAAGAGAACGTAACATCTGTTGATAATCTCGGTAAAGAATTAACCGGACCGGAAGATATCGTTGAAGCTGCAAAAAAATGGCAGGAAAAACTTGGAGACCAATACAGAATTATTATCAGGTATTCCGGCACATCGCCTAAAGTAAGGGTTCAGATTGACGGTCCTGATACAGCGTTGATCGAGGAAGCGGCGTACGATTTAATGCAGGCAATCTATGACAGCCCGAACGTAATAGGCGATCCTTCGGAAACTCAGCCGAAAGATAAATACACTCAAATTTTAGAATTCAAGAAGTCCGAACAGCTCAAAAAAGAACTTGAAGATTTCCAAAGAGAAAATTTGCCAAAAATAGAAAGGACAATCAGGGAAAAATTTACGGAAGATTCACGTTATGCCCCGACTGAAGTAACAGGACGCGCTGAGGTGGGAACAGACGGTATCAGAGGCGAAGCCTCGCCTAATATTGTATTAAATAGCAAACAAATTACTCCTCCTGTTTCTTATCGTATGGGTATAACTGCCGCATTAATCGCTATGTCGGAATCAAAAACGGTTATTCACGTAGCCGGTGATACGCGTCCAAGCACAAATTATCTTATGGACGCTTTTATAGCCGGCGCAGAACAGTTCGGCATTACAGTTAAAGTTGACGGAGAAAACAGGGTGTCCTCTACTCCGGCATTGCAGTTGTTTGAAAGAGTCGATAACCTCTCCGGTGCGGGAGGAATCATTACCGCCTCACATAATCCTGCTGAAGATAACGGCATTAAATTGATTGACGCCGCGGGAGGCAAAATTTCAGCTCAATGGGAAGCTGTTACAAACGAAATAGTCAACAGCGATGATTTGCCTGCTACAATAGCTAAAATCATAAGCACTTTCCAGACCGACGGAAAAATTGATGAAAATAAAATTTATCTTGTTTATTTAGGACTGGATAACGGCGGAAAAATAATAACTGACGAAAACGCCGCCTTAGCACCGGTTTCCGATCCGTCAAGTTATGTAAATAGAATAGTTGAAGCAATGACTGCTTTATCTAAATTATCGGATACAAAACAAGGCAAAGTAAAAACATTTATTGTCGATACCGCCGCCGGCGCCGGCACTAAAGCTGTTTTGCAAATCGCTGAGAAAATAAATAAACTTCAAGAGCAAGGCAAAATTAATTTAAGGCTGAAGGTTATTAACTCTAACGGTGTTATTAATAAAGAGGTTGGCGCGGAATATATCCATAAAAAATTAGGGCAGATTATTGCAGCCGGACAACCTATCCCCCAATGGATCGAAAACCTCAAAGGTGTTGAAATAGGAACTCTCGACGGCGACGCAGACAGGAATCTTTTGTTTAAAGTTACTGAAGACGGAGAGTACCGGATAGTTGACGGCGATAAGTTTGCCGCTTTAAAAGCTATGGTGCTTGATAAATATATAAAAATTCTGGGACTTGATGACGATTTTAAAGTCGGTGTCGCGCAAACCGTACTCGCCAATTTAGGGTCTAAAGGCTTTTTTGACAGAATGGGTATTGATGTTCAGGAAACCGCTGTCGGAGATAAATATGTGCGTCAGGCCGCTCTTGACTGGATACAAAAAAACGGAGTTGCCGTTTATTATGAGGCTGCGGGGCATGGCTCTATCGTCGTAAGCGATGATTTTAAGACGAAATTAGATGCCGTAGTGCCTAATACTAAGACGGCTGAAAGAGCAAAAAATATTTTACAAAATATTATGAAGTTACAGAACGAAGCAGGCGGCGACGGCATAATGAATTTGTTATTGTTTAGAATGCTTATGCAAGTTGAAAATTTGACTTTCGACCAGCTTCTTGACGATAATTTTATGTACGCAGATTTACCTAAAACTGAATTGTCCATAAAAGTAGAGCATAAAGAAAACGTAACTTCCGTGAACAATTTAGGAAAAGAATTGACCGGTCCTTCTGATATTGTTGATTTTGTCAAAAACATACAGGATCAATTAGCAAAAGAGCTTCAAGCCCGTATAGACAGGGGCGAAATAAATGAATCCCAGTTGCCGGTAAAGGAATTTAGGGTTATTGTAAGGGCATCGGGAACATCCCCGTCTATGCGTGTGCAAGTTGACGGTCCTGTGGAGGATATGGTAGAAAAAGCCGCATATGAAATTATGCAGGCTATTTATGAAAGTGAAAATGTAAAAGGATTGGCTTCGGCAACACCGCCGATAGAAAAATATAACGAAATATTAAAAGCGCGTAAACAAAAACTTCTTGATGAATTAACTGTAACAAAACAGGACGGGGCAAAATATATTCAGGGATGGGATAAGTTAACAGAAACCGAACAGTTTGATTTACTGCTTGATTTATCCAGAAACGGATTAACATCCGATAAATTATCAAAATTGATAGATATCCATGAACAAGGCGGAGAAACAGCAGTTGAACCGCCTGCGGAACCGGCGGTTTATCAAGCGCCTGATATGAAAGATATATCACGGGCAAATATTGAGCAACGCCGGCAAATTATAGAATTGGGATCAGCTAAACAGGAAGTAGATAGGTCTGCTCTTGTTATCATAGCCGGCGGAGACGGCGGCAGACTGCTTACAAATATGGGGTTTACCCCTGAAGAAAAAAATGATCTTAGCAAACCAACGATACCTGTTACCGCCATAACAAGAAAACCTCCGCTCCAAAGAATTATGGAAACTATGGCGAAAATACGCCAAGAAAAAAACAGCGAAATACCGATCGTTATTGTTGTAGGCCCTAAAAGCGGTACTCCAATACGTAACTTTTTGAAAGAAAACCATAATTTCGCTATAGCTAACGTAATAGTCGTTGAGCAAGGCAGGTTCCCTGTTATGAAATCGTTTGTGGAAGGACAGCCGGCTAAAATTCTTTTATCGCCAGATAAAAAAGTTGTGTATAACCCTGACGGTACCGGCGGAATAGTAGATATTCTCGGAACGCCCGTAAAAATCAACGGTAAAGAATATGCTTCATCCGCTCAATATTTAAGGTCGGTCGGCAGAGACAAAGTAGTATTCTGGCAGGGAGACGTGGCAGGTTTGACCGATGAAATGTTTTACGGTATTTTAGGCGTAAGCAAAGGTGTTACCGGCAAAGAAGATGTAGACGTTGTCGGCTTGGCGTACGCAAGCGATAATAAAAAACTCGGCACAATGGTGCTTATGAACGGTCAGCGCGTACTTATCATTGAAGGAGGCGACAGGAATAAATATCTCGGGCTTGAAGATGCCGATGATACATCAGGCGAAAACAAAGGGCTGCCCCGCAACAGCGGAGGCTATATGATGTCTCTTGATGCTATAGAACAGGTTATGGCTAATTTTCCTGTCCATATGCAAAGAAATAAAGATGTTGTGGGTTTTGATCCGGTTACTGGAGAAACTATCCTTAAAGCCGATAAAATGGAAAAATTCTTTCCGGATATTTTTCCGTTGGTAACGCAGGATACGTCTAAAAAGGTTATTATAGCTATTGCCGATGAAAAGGATATGGTGCCGCAAAAATCTATGCCTCAGTTACATAAGGCAAGTATAGAACTTGTTGAACAGGATAAAACGGCATTACTGGCTGATTATCCTTTGACTATACATAAAACCGCTTATGTTGAATTATCACCTCTTTTTAAAGGTTCCTTCGGTAATAATGTGGTCTTAGGACCTAAAGCGCAGGTGTATGTGGGCAGTAACTTTGTTGTAGGCAACAATGTTGTTATTGGTATGGAAAGTATTGTTAAAGGAGAAAATATTTCTTTAGGGAATAATGTTGTAATCACTAACGGAAGTAATATTGATGTGCAGGGGAACGGAAGTCTTGTTATAGAAGATGCAGTAGTTATTGACGGTAATGTTCAGATAACAGTCAAAGACGGAGAGAAAGTTGTTATAGGACGAAATACGAAATTAACTGATGAAACATTGATAACAGGGCAGGTTAATATTGGAGACGGATCGGTACTTGCCGGCGCTACGGTAAAATATACTAACATAGGTAACAGAACCACAATAGAAAAAAGTTTGCTTCAGGGGTTGTCTGTAGATAATCCTGTGGTAATCGGTAACGATGTAACCATTGTCGATCACGCTGTGATAACCAATGTGCCGGCAACAAAAAATTTCAGTTTTCTTGGTAAAACCGATATACGAGCTGATTTTATTCCTACTGACCTTTATGTGATGAGAAAATATAAAGTTAATGTAACTGCTTCTTCTGTAGGCGATGGTTCTGTTGTGCGTGATGCGAGAATTATAAACACTGCTATCGGCTCTAAAACAGTTGTGGATTCGGGTGTATCCATAGAACATAGCGAGATAGGCGACAGAAACCATATTATGAGCGGAGCTAATATTACTATATCCCATATAGGCAATGATTCGGTAATAGGCAGTGAGGTCAGTAAAAGTTATTTCGGTGATGGGCTTGTATCGCGGGACGCTACATCTTATTTAAGCACAATAACCCCGAATGAGTTTATTATTGCCGATGAGCAAGGAAATTTATCTATTTTGTCTCTTCCGAACCCGACTATTATTGGGGCTAAGACTGTATTCGCTAATTACGGCGGTAAACCGTTACCTGATTTAAGCGGCAGTTTAAAAGGAACTTCTGTTACTTACGCTTCTTTTGTCGAAGGAAATGTAGTTAATTTATATGAGCATCCTGATATTCCTGTTACAGGACTTGTCAATGAACAGAACGTAACCGTGATATATCCATTTTCCAAACTGCCTAACGGTGAAGTATGGGGCACTGTATTGCCGTTTACCGAAGCAAGCACTTTAAGCCCGTCAAAACATAAAATCGGCGCGGTTCTGGAAAATGATCCGCGTATGATTGTTGATATGGTTAAAAAAATGTATGACTTATTGCCCGATGGGCAAAAGGATAAAGCTAAGCAAGTAGTCGAGGGCAGTTTATGGCTTGGCGTCAAATTAATAAACGACCAGATTGCTGTATTAAAGAAAAAATTGGATAAACGACCTGATGATAAACGCGCAATCGCGCGAATCGCCCAATTGGAAGCGGGACTTGCCCTTTATAAAAAACATTTAGACGGCAGATGGGCTGATCCGCTCAATATTGATTACTCAGCTATTGCTATGAGTAATTATGATTCAAATAGAAAAGCGGTTGAGTTTATGCGTGTTTATGGAAACAGGGATTCTATAACTCTTGAGGATGATATTCTTGATGAAATGATCAGTGAAGAGTTTGTATCTCAAGATATACCGCTAATCTTAAAAAGCATTTACCCTTCGTTAAGCGGTGATTTAAAAATAAGATTCGATGCGGCGTACTCTCCCGAAGGCAATGTCCGCGATCAACTTAAATTGTTTACTGATATTGCCAAAGATAGACTCAAACAGGTCAGGGATATTTTATCTTTACAGTACCGCGGTGTGCAAAATCTTACATTTGTATTAGCTTTAAGTACGGAAAAACTTGCTGAACGCAATGTCGCTGGCGATAATCGAATTGTCATTAACGCTTATGCGCTTATATCACCGCTTCTGATGTTTTCCCAAGCTGAGCATGAATTAATTCACGAATTAATCCAGCAACCCGTTTCCGAAACTATTGCTTCAAGCAATATGTTTAAAAAACAGGTTGTACAGGCTATGTTTGAACATGAACTGCAGTCGCAGAATGTTGCGGATCGGGATATACCTGTTCAAACACAACGAACGGCAAAAGAATTTTATGAAAAATTACAAAAATTTATGCGTGAAGAATTTGTTCTTACCAAAGAATTGAAAAGGCTCCATAGTTTTTCCAAAACACAGCTTGAAGCAATTAGAACAGTATTGCACTCTCCGGGCAATCCGATAGATTTAGGTAAACGCTTTGACTCGTTAATAGAAACAACTCAAGACCTTTCCCCAGATGAAACACGCAAAGCAATACATGAATTTATTTTTAATAATTACGACGGTATGGATTTTGTCAAAACAACTCTCCATAAACTCAGGGATTTTAACAACGCAGTTAATGGACAAATAAGCACAGGGCTTATAACGGCAGATGATTTTGATTTATTATCAATAATAGATAAGAGCGTGAAACCCAATGGTACCGATTACAGCTCAAAATACACAATGGCTGAAGGACAGCCTGTAGTGCCGCATTTCTTTGATGCCGCACTTAAATTAACTCAAATTAACGATTCCTTTGTCGTGGATATTGACGATAGGAATAATTTGGCCGCCTATGATTTGACAACAGATGAAAAATCTCTTATCGTATCGGAATTTACCGATGAACAATATGATATTTCGGCGATTGATTTTGACGTTTTCGGTGATTCGAAAATAACAAATTCAAATAGCCTGTTCTTGGCTGACGCATTGAAAAAGTTAAGGGATAACGCGAATAAAAACGCACGTGTATCAAAAGTATTGATTTTTTCTATACGAAAAGACGCAGATGAAATACAAAACTATTTACGTTTTCACGGTGTTGATCCCGCTGCTTTAAATATTATAGACAGAAATGACATAGCGGCTTTTGCCGATGCGGCGGCGAAACAAGATGAACAGTATAAAAATCTTTCCGATATTCTTAATAACGCATCGAAATCAAATGATTACTCGATACTCGATAAAATTTTTGAGGATATCAGCAAAGATAATCCTCAAGCTGTTGAGTATGGAAGTAAATTAATGGATATATTACTCAAAGGATTTAACGCAACTTTAAATTTACCGGGTATAGATATTACGGATATAAAATTAGCGGCAGGTAAGCCTGCTCTCGTTCAGATGGCTTTAACTAAAAATATACGAACTATTGAATGGAACTCAATCGGCAGCGATGTCCTAAAAGAAGGCGACCTAATTGAAGCAGGGGTTGACAACCTGTTGCTGCTTCAGGTGTTGGAACCGGGCAGCGAAGTGCCTCGCGAATTGGTTGTTTCTGCTGTTGCGCCGGATAAAATCATTAACGGAATTAACGTATATGATTTGCTTAATCAACTTAAACAACAACGCCAACAGAATAAATCGGATGAACCTATTACAATTGAAGATTTAGTCGCGGGGTTAAATATAAATTATTTAACCAAAGAAGATTTAAAAGGTATCGGCGTTAAAGCGCCTAAACGTAAAATCGATAAAGAATTTATGCAGAATCTTCAGAAACAAAGGTTGTTTGATGAAGCCGCGTAAATTTTTATATTATAACAATAAACCTTGTGTTTGTTAGCTGGACGCAAGAAACGGGCAGGATGTATTTTATCCTAATACGATAAAACATCCTGTCCGAAAACAGTATATGG
>JAGGZS010000207.1 GCA_021161885.1 bacterium | reverse complement strand
TTTCAGCCGTCTTTTTTCTTTTTGGGTGCTGGTTTTTTGTTGTTTGAGACAAAAAGCATTACTCAAATGTCGCTTTTGTTCGGTTCTACGTGGATTGTGAACTCGGCGGTATTCATAGCTATTTTTACAACAGTGCTTTTAGCGAATTTGTATGTCTTGAAAATAAAAGTTAATAATTTAAAATTTTATTATATATGTTTGTTTATTGCGTTTGCGGTGAACTATTTTTTTCCGCTAAAATTAATTCTGTCTTACGGGTTAATCGTTAAATTTATATCAGCCGGCGTATTGATCGGACTGCCCATATTTTTTTCGGGAGTTATTTTTGTCGCGAAATTTAAAAATTCAAACCAAAGGTCTATTTCCATGGGGTCTAACCTGATAGGCGCTATGTTCGGCGGGGTAATGGAATATTCTTCTATGATTATCGGGTTTAAAAATCTTACTTTCTTAATTGTTATTTTTTATATCGCTTCAATGATAAAATTTTTTAAAAAAGATTAATTTATATGGATAAAAAATTTACGGGTAAAAGAATCCTTTTTATTACAGATAACGGCGGTTGTTTAGGCGGTGCGGAAAAATCTATGTTTACCCTTATTAAAATGTTGATTGGCAGGGGACACAAAGTTTATTGCCTGATGTCCGGCAAAGGTGATTTCTATACCGCCTTAAAAGAGATGGGGGTTGTATGTGAAATTTTTAAAATGCCTGCTGTCGAGCGTACTAAAAATCCGCTTGTCTTGTTATGGTTTATTTTTTATCTTGTTTGTTTCGGATCGATTTTTACGGTTTGGTCAAAATTAAAAAAAATTAATATTATTCACGTAAATAAAACACCATCTGTTTTTTACGGCATCGCCATATCGTTGTTGTCGTTAATTCCGGTTGTATGGCATGTAAGAAGTTATAACCGTAATTTCGGGCTGATAGGCAAAATAGTACATAATTTTGTAGACGCAGTGGTTTGTATATCTCAAGATATGGCTGAACCGTTTATGGATTTTTTCGGGGATAAAAAAATTTATGTGGTTTATAACGGAGTTTTTATGCAGCCGCTCAAAAAAGTATCTAAAAAAACGGGTGTTTTAAGAAATGAATTGAAAATTTCGAATAATTCCTTTGTGGCGGGGATGGTTACCCGCATAACCCCGTCAAAGAAAATAGAGGTTTTTCTGGAGGCTTTTAATATAATATCCAAACAAAAAATTTCTTCATCGCATATTCACGGCGTAATAATTGGAGATTGCGTAACCGCAAAAAATAAACAGATGTCAACGGATATTTGTTATAAAGAAAATATGATGAAATTGTATAATGAAATGAATATCAAAAATTATGTCAGTTTTATAGGTTACAAAAATGAGCCGGAAAAGTATATTGCCGATATGGATGCGCTTGTGCTTCCTTCACGGGATGAACCGTTTGGAAGAGTGCTTATCGAGGCTATGGCGCTTGGCGTGCCTGTTATAGCGGCTGACACGGGCGGTATGCCTGAAATTATAGACGACAAGGAAGACGGCTTTTTAGTTCCCCTTGATAATGCCGATGAACTTGCGCAAGCGATTTTGAATTTGTCTAATAATCTGCTGTTGCGCAAACGAATAGCAAAATCAGGATGGGCTAAAGTAAATAAACTGTTCTCCGCCAAAATTTATACCGATAATATAGAAAAAATATATAAAAAAGTGTTGGAATTATGAGAATAGGAATCTGCGGGTTAATTTTAAATAAAAATAAACGGGGTTTTGAAATATACCTTCGCCAGCTGATTAAGCATCTCGATAAATTAGATGAGTATTTCCATATTTATCTTTACGTGGATAAACCTGTTCCCGATTTTAACAATACAAAAAATGTTTCCGTCAGAATAATCCCTAATAAATCTAAAAATTTTATATGGCGCAATATTTTTCTGCCTATACGGGTTTATAAAGATAAAATAGATGTTTTTCATTTTCCCGATAATTCCGTATGGTTCATCCCGTTTAAGCCGACAGTAGTAACACTGCACGATATCGCTCCTTTGTTGTGTAAAAAATATAAGATTACTGCAGGATGGATGCTTGCGCTGATAAGAATTATTTATTTTTTCATAATAAAAAATTCCAAGGCGATTATAAGCGTGTCTAAATCATCTAAACGTGATATTGACAGATATTTCAGTTTGCCGGTCGGAAAATGTTTCTCGATATATAATGGATTTGATAATTTATGTTTTAAGGTTCTTAAGAAAACCGAAATCGAAAAAAGGCTGCAAAATATTGTAAATCCTGATGACTTAATCGTTTTGTTCGTGGGTGGAATTGACCGCAGAAAAAATATTGTTAATTTAGTTAAAGCTGTTGAAATATTAAGAGACCGCTGGAAAAAAAATGTGAAACTTTTGATAGTCGGAGAATATAAAAAATTAAAAGGTATTCCTTATTTAAGGCGGCGTGAAATTTTTTTTCATAAACATATAAAAGATTTTGTCAAAATATTAGGTTATGTCGATGAAAATACATTGTCCGCCTTATATAACATTGCTAAAGTGTATGTGCTGCCGTCCCATTACGAAGGGTTTGGGCTTACTGTTCTTGAGGCTATGGCGTGCGGAACGCCTGTTGTACTGACAGAAAATGTTTGGGCTCATGAAGTGGCGGGCGATAATGTTTGTTTTGTTGACCCTGACAATGTTGTTGATATCGCTGAAAAAATACAGGTTGTACTTAAAAACGATAAGCTGGCAAACCGGATGATTGAAAAAGGATTTGAGAATCTTAAAAGGTTTTCATGGGATAAAACCGCAAAAGAAACATTTGATATTTATTATCGCGTTGTAAAACCATAATTTTTTAAAAAAATAAAAAAATGCCTTATCTCAAAAAAAAAATTCATATAATGCATCTTACTACCGATTCCGCTGTGGGCGGCACGGAAAAAATGATCGTTGAAATAGCTTCTTCGTTACCAAAAGATATTTTTCGCTCTACCGTTGCAGCATTGAAACCGGGCGGGTATCTTGAACAATTGTGTTTTAAAAATAATATTGAGTTTGTGTCTCTGAATATGAAATCCAAGTTAGATTTCACCGTTGTTTTTAGGCTGTTTAATCTAATAAGAAAAAATAATGTGGATATTTTGCATACATACCTTTTTCATGCCAATATTTTAGGCAGGGCAGTGGGCAGGATAGCCAAAGTTCCTTTGATTTTTTCCGGACAGCGCAATGTAGACCTTTGGCGGAATTTTTTTCATAATGCAGCAGATAGATTAACCGTTAAATTTTGCGAAAAAATTATATCCAATTCATCTGCCGGCAAAGAATTTCTTGTTAAAAATGTTGGTATCGAACAAGATAAAATATTAGTTGTGCCAAATGGAATAAATGTTGAAAATTATAATCAAGTTAAACACAAAGCCAAAAAAACAATCAATTTTTCAGTCGTAGCGAGTTTGACTCGGAAAAAGGGGCATTCCTATCTTTTTAAATCGTTTCAAAAAATGTACGCTAATAATAAAAATGTAAAATTGATGATAATCGGTACAGGTCCTCTTAAAAACGAACTTGAACAATTATCCGTTGATTTGGGAATAAATGAAAATACGGTTTTTTTGGGGTTTTTGGATAATCCAGCAAAATATCTTGAACAATCCGATATATTCGTCCTGCCTTCGTTATGGGAAGGAATGCCGGTCGCTCTTATGGAGGCTATGGCGTGCGGGCTGCCGTGTATCGCCTCTGATGTGGGCGGTGTTGGGGAACTTATAGATAACAATATCAGCGGAATTTTAGTAAAACCAAAAGATATTGATGCGCTGTATGAGAGTATGTTAAGATTAATTAGCAGTCCCGATGAACGCGCGAAGTTAGGTGAGGGCGCACGTAAAAAAATATCGAATTGTTATTCAAAAAAAAATATGATAAACCAATTAGAACAAATTTATCTTGGAAAGAGGAGGCGGTAAATGATTTCAATAGGAGTTTTGTCAGATACTCATATCCCTGCGCAATGCGATAGTGTGCCTTATGAAGTGCTTAGCGCTTTTTCCGGTGTTGACGCGATAATTCACGCCGGCGATATTACATCTATGAAAGTTATCCATATATTAAGCAAAATAGCTCCTTTACACGCTGTGCAGGGCAATATGGACGAACCGGAAATAAAAAATATTTTGCCAGCCAAAAAAATATTTGAAATAGGAGGGAAAAGAATAGGCATTACTCACGGTGCGGGACCGCCGTTTAATATCAAAAAAAGAATTTATAAATTGTTTGCCGATGACGGAGTCGACTGTATAGTATTTGGACATACGCACCATGCTGAGAAATTTAATAAAAACAATATTTTGTTTCTTAATCCGGGCTCGGCGTCAGATAACCTTTTCTCGAAAACCCAATCGTTCGCTATGATTTTCATAAACGGCGATTCTACCATAAACGCTGAAATAATAACTATTTAACTAACTTAACGGAGAAAACATTATGCGTCAACTATGGGCGCCATGGCGATATGCTTATATTGAATCCGCTGTCAACGAAAACGAGAATGAACCATGCGAGTGCATTTTTTGTCATGCATTGAACGCAAATCAGGATGACAAATATTATATTTTGATAAGGCGGGCTTCGTGTTTCGCGATGCTTAATAAATATCCATACAATAACGGGCATCTTATGGTTGTCCCTAATAAACATATAGGCGGTCTGCATGGTTTGCCTATTGATGAAATGGGGCAGTTAATGCTGCTCGTAAGAGATTGCCAGACAATAATATCTGAGGTAATGAACCCTGACGGGTTTAATATAGGGATTAATTTAGGGCGTGTAGCCGGAGCCGGTGTGCCGGGACACATCCATATCCATATTGTCCCCAGATGGAACGGTGATACCAATTTTATGCCTGTTATAGGCGATACGAAAGTTATGCCGCAGGCATTAGAAGAAACCTATAAAAAACTTTTTTTGAAAAAACAAGATGTTTTTGAGGAATAAACAGGTTAATTTATGTCCATTACAGCCGATTATATTAATGTGCATACAAACGAAATTGCCATATTATTGACTTAACACCTGAAATTTATGAGATTTTAGTTAACTCTGGCATAAAAAATGGTATTGTTTGTGTCTTTGTACCGGGCGCGACAGGAGCTTTGACAACTATTGAATACGAACCGGGTTTGATAAAAGATATGGAGGAGTTATTGGAAAAAATAATTCCGCAAAATAGAAATTATCATCATAATGAAAGATGGCGCGACGGTAACGGACATTCGCATTTAAGAGCTTCATTGTTAGGACCTTCTATAACGGTTCCCGTAGTTAACGGCAAAATGACGCTTGGCACATGGCAGCAAATAATTTTTTGGATTTAGATAACCGCAGTAGAACCCGGCAATTGGCAGTTCAGATAATGGGTGCATAAAATAAGGATTTATAAGAAAATGCCTGAACCGACACCAAATAAAACAGCCGCAAAAGCGAGCGAAGAACAAATTGTAAACAGAATAGTTGAACTTTTGAACGAAAGAGGATACGAGTATGAACGTGACGCGCGTCCTATAATTTGTTGGAAATTTGGTGTAAAATCATCGCGCGAATTATCTGTCAGCCAGAAAAAAGAGGTTAAAGAGTCGCTCGAGAACGGGCAGTTTGAAAAATGGGGAATGCAATATAAAGAGCAGGTCATTGATAAACAAATGGATATTGTCAAAGAAATAGAAAAACTCCATGGCGCGCCCGCGGATATTAAGGTTGACCCCCAAAGGAACGTTGCTATTGCGACCGATAAACAATCGCAACCTGATGAACCTGAAGAAAAAATAAAAAAAATAAAA
Organism: bacterium; assembly: GCA_021161885.1. GTDB lineage: Bacteria > Auribacterota > Auribacteria > Auribacterales > Auribacteraceae > JAGGZS01. The sequence goes on along the minus strand of JAGGZS010000207.1, from coordinate 942 downwards.
CTACAGCCAAAAAACGATGTGGATATATTAAAAACTAAAACCGATAAACCGCCTGAAAAAACAGATAAAAAACTTATTGGCGCTTCAAATATAAAAATCGATATACCCGCTGAAAAAGCTAAACAGGATAAGTCCGAAACGGAAAGTACAAAATCAGAAATACCTAAAATTGATTTAAAAGGCACAAAAATATCTTTAAAAAAATCTTCTGCGCAACCGCTCGATAAGCAAGTCAGCCAACAACCAGAAATTACTGAAACGGTTGGTTCTGCCCAAAAAACATCTAAACCTAAAACTGTCTCTTCTATAAAAAAGGACACTAAAGTATTAAAAAAGTCTAAAGAAATAAAAAATGAAACAATTTTGAACGAACCGGTTACTTCGGATATTCCGAAAGACGATAAAAAAACTCTTGCCGCTGAAATAAAAGATTCTATAGTTGAACATGATAAATCGCTAACGCGAGCATCTCAAGATACGGTTGTTGAAGATCAACCCGCCCCTGCGGCACAAGGTAAACGTTATCGCTTAACTACTCGCGGCAGTTCCGAAAACAATATTGCTATGGGACTTGAAGAAGCGAAAAAAATCGTTAGAGATAAATTTGCAGAAAATTCTTATAATGAAGAATTTTCAACTGCAAGTATTGCATTGCTTTTTCTGAGTTTGTCATTCCTTACATTATCTATTTATACAAATTATCTGATTTATCTTGATGAAAATTATCCGTCATGGTTAGTTTTTGTTTGTGAAATATTTGGATAAATTGTAAAATAGCCCTGTTTTTATTAGTCTGCTAAATAAATTATCATAACCGGAGTCAGCAGTGAATATATCGCCCGAACGCCTCGAAAAAACTTTTTTAAAGCTAATTCGTGTTGATGGTGTTTCCCGCAAGGAAAAAAAAGTAAAAGAGTTTATTTATAATGATCTCCATGATTA
>JAGGZS010000059.1 GCA_021161885.1 bacterium | reverse complement strand
CTTTTTTTCTTTTAAAAACCAATCCGTGAATTTTTTTATTCCGTCTCTAATGTCGGTTTCAGGAGCAAACCCAAGCATTTTTTTTGCTTTGGATATATTAGAATAAGTTATGGGCACATCCCCCAACTGCATAGGCAGTTTATCAAGAACGGCTTTCCTTCCGATATTATCTTCGATAAGCTCAACAAGGTTTTTTAATGAAATAGTATGGGAATTACCCAGATTAAAAATTTCATATTCGTAATTTTTGTCTAACGCCGCGATTATTCCGGCTGCTATATCATCAACATAAGTATAATCCCGCCGAGATGATCCGTCCCCGAAAAAAGGTATCGGTTCACCATTATAGATCATTTGCGCGAATTTATGTATTGCCATTTCCGGACGCTGCCGCGGACCGTAAACGGTAAAAAATCTTAACGCGGTAATTCTAATATCATATAAATTATGATAAACATGACAAATCATTTCCCCCGCTATTTTAGTAGCCGCATATGGTGAAATAGGCCTGTCTATTTTATCGTCTTCGGAAAAAGGCACTTTGCTGTTGATGCCGTATACAGATGAAGATGAGCCGAATATGAACTGAGGTACTTTTGTGTCTTTAGCTAAATCCAAAAGATTGGTTGTGCCGATTACATTAACCCGATTGTATAAATCAGGTTCCTCAAGAGAAGGCCTTACACCTGCCCGTGCCGCTAAATGAATGACCGCCTGAAATTGTTCTTTAAAAAACAATGTTTTCAGAGCGTCGTAATTTTGTATATCTTCTTCATAAAGAGTATATTTTTTGTAATCCAAAAACGGTTTTACGTTCTCTCTTTTAATACTTGGATCGTAATATGTATTAAAATTATCAACGCAAGTTACATTATAATCTAAATCAAGAAGTTTTTCCGTTAAATGAGACCCTATAAACCCCGCTCCTCCAGTAACCAAAATTTTCATTATTAAAATTCCTTATGTAAAAAATGCTCTATCGCATAAGTCGCGGCACCGTAAATTCCCGCGTCTTCACCAAGTTTTGCGGGTATAATTTTTAATCCGGCTACAGCAACCGGCATAGCGCGTTTTTCTACTTCTTCCCTGATAGGTTTAAACAGCAGTTCTCCGGCTTGCGCCACACCGCCGCCTATAACAATACGTTCAGGATTAAGCAGATTAACTACACCTGATAACACCGACCCGATATACTTGCCGGTTTCATTGAAAATTTCATTAGATAATTCATCGCCCTGACCAGCCGCCTCAGAAATTAATTTAGGGGTTAAATCGTTATTAGCGGACAAAAGGTCTACTAATATAGTGCCTTTTTCAGGATTTAATATCAATTTTTCCTGTGTACGCCTTACAATAGCGGCGTTGCCCACATACCTTTCAAGACACCCCCTGTTGCCGCAATTACACTGTTCACCGTCATAAAACAAAGGGATATGCCCAATTTCACCGGCACAAAGATCAACACCTCTGTACATTTTTCCGTTTAAGACAAGCCCGCCGCCTACACCGGTTCCTAATGTAATACAAATCATATCCTCGCATTCATTGCCGGCGCCATGCCTCCATTCGCCGATCGTCATCATATTGACATCGTTATCTATTCTTGTTGGTATTTGTAAAAATTTTTCAAACTTTTCGCTTATATGAACTTCATGCCAATACGGCATATTGGTTAAATCACGAACAATGCCGTTTACGGAATCAACACAGCCCGGCAAACCTATACCCATACCGCCGAATTCATCTTTTTTAATATTTTTCTCATTTAACATAGCGTGAACCGCCTCGCCCACCTCTTTAAAGAAAAAATCAGGCAGCCTATATTTTTCGACAGGAATCGTTTTACGAAGAAGAATATTCCAATCCTTACTCATTAATCCCATTTTAATGCTGGTGGCTCCCATATCAATTCCTATAGAATATTTTTTTACATTATTCATTAACTATCCTCTATTTTAAAAAGAATTAGTGTGTTTTTATAAGTTTTTTCCGCTATATCATCAAAAGTTAAATCCCGTAATTTAGCAATAGCTTCTATAGTATTAACGATAAACGACGGTTCATTTGTTTTTCCCCGATGTCCCTGCGGCGCAAGATAAGGGCAATCTGTTTCCACAAGCATTCTGTCAAGAGGCATCCATTTTGCCGCTGAGCGGATATCATTAGCGTTTTTAAAAGTTACTATACCTGAAAAAGAAACATAAAAACCCAAATCAATAAACTTTTCGCACCAATCTTTTGTGCTTGAAAAACAATGTATAACCCCTTCAACCCCTTTAAAACCATTGAGTATATCAAACAGCTCCTGCTCGGCGTCCCGGCAATGCAATATAACCGGCAAATTAAATTTTTCAGATAGAAACAGCTGTTTTTCCAATAAACTATACTGGTATTGTTTTGTTTCCTTACCGTAATAAAAATCTAACCCGATTTCACCGACCGCTTTAATCGACTTATTATTTAAAAAAATTTCTTCCAATTCTTTAAGACCGGCTTCACCTGTAACTTCCGAACAGTGCGGATGAATTCCCGCTGTCGGGTATATATTAGAATAAACTTTTGTTAAATTTAATACTTTTTTAGACGACTCAATCGAATCGGCTACCGCCAAAATTTTTCTAACATTATTGTTTATTGCCCTATCGATTATATTATCTAAATCTATAAAAATTTTTGCATCCGTTAAATGTGCGTGTGAATCAAATATTGCGGTCATTGATTAAGCCTTTGGAAACATCGGTATAATTTCACCTAACTTATGGTTACCCTGAATACGCCCCCATTTTAACGCTTCATCCAATGAAAACGGAAAATCTATGTTCAACTGCGACTGAATCCGCCTGCTTACAGACGGCATTACAGGATATATCAGGATATTTGCTATCCGAATCATCTCCAATAGAGAATATAACGTATTGTCAAGCTCTTTTGAATCTTTTGACTGCTTATACAATTTCCACGGCGCCTGAACTTCAACGAATCTATTACTTAACTGTATTAACTGCCATATTTTAGATAATACAACGCTGAATCGGAAACTATCATAATCATTTTCAATAGTCTCCATAAGAGCAGAGTGAAGGTTACGCCATTGGGACAGCAAAGGCGTTTCAAAATTATCGGAGCACAAAGGGACATTGCCGTCCCTGTATTTTTTTATCATAGACAATACTCTCTGGACAAGATTGCCCCAGTCATTAGCCAAATCGGCGTTATACCTGTTCTCATATTTTTCCATTAAAAAATCGCCGTCCCTGTCAAACGGTATTTCGCGCATCAGAAAATAACGTAACGGATCAGGGCCGTATATTTTTGATAATGAGAGCGGATCAAGCGCTGTACCATCTGATTTACTCATTTTTGCTCCTCCGAGGTACACGAAACCATGGCCGAACACTTTTTTAGGCAAAGGAAGTTTAGCCGACATAAGCATTGCCGTCCAAATAATGCAATGAAACCGTGTAATATCTTTTCCGATTACATGCACGTCAGCAGGCCACAGCATATTAAATCTGTTATCATCGGCAGGAAAACCTGCTCCGGTAATATAATTAATCAATGCGTCAAACCATACGTAAACAACATGGGTATCGTCAAACGGGACTGGGATGCCCCACGTCTGTGAAGAGCGGGACACACTTACGTCCTCAAGACCGGATTTAATAACATTTACAATTTCATTTTTCCTAATTTCAGGTTCTATACAACCAGGATTATCCTCAATATATTTAAGCAGAGGCTGTGCATACTTTGACAACGAAAAAAAATAGTTTTTTTCCTCAAGCCAGTCAGGTTTACGCTTATGAACGGGACAAAGCCCGTCTTCCAGTTCTTTTTCCTGATAAAATTTTTCACAGGAAACACAATAATAACCGCTGTATTTGCCTGTATAAATATCACCGTTTTCATATATGCGTTTAAACATTTCCTGAACAGACGCGAAATGATCGTTATCGGTTGTTCGGATAAAACGGTCATAGTTTATATCAAGATGCCGCCAGACTTCCTCAAAGCGGACAGCCATGGCGTCGCAGTAGTGTTTCGTATCCATATTTTTTAATTTCGCCTGCTTCGCGACGTTCAGGCTATGTTCATCCACACCCATTTGAAAAAACACGTCATATCCTGCCATTCTTTTAAACCGCGCCATTACATCGGCTCCTACTTTTTCATAAGCCGTTCCCAAATGCGGTAAAGCGTTAACATAATCGATAGCTGTAGTTATATAAAATTTACTTCTCATGAAACACCCTTAATTTTTTAATATTTAAAAATCATCATCATCGTCATCGAAATCAGCGCCAGGAATATCTTCTAATTTTTTCAGTTCTTGGACATCTACATGTTCGGACATCATGGGTTTCACTAATTTTTTATCCGGTTCCAATTCTCTTTGCGTCTTTAAAATTTTTATTTCATCGACCGGGGCCTCAAGAACTTTCCCGTTCTCAAGAAATATAAATACTGTTCTTTTTATGATATTTATATCAAATATTCTTCCTTCTCCGGACTTAGTGGACACCAACGACCCTTCACGCGGCATGCCTCTTGAGGCTTTGCGGTAAAATTTATATTCATACCGCAAACAGCAATGAAGGCGTCCGCATAAACCTGATATTTTTGACGGATTAAGCGGTAACCGCTGAATTTTTGCCATTCTTATATTTATAGGCTCAAAATTGTACAAGAACGTGGAACAGCACAATTGCCGGCCGCAACAGCCCAACCCGCCCAACATTTTAGATTCATCCCGCACACCAATCTGCCTAAGTTCAATTCTCGCCCTGAATTCTGTAGCCAAAGATTTAACCAGTTCCCTAAAATCTATCCTGCCGTCTGCTGTAAAATAAAATATTATACGGGAGCAATCAAGAGAATATTCTACTCCGACGAGTTTCATATCTAATTTATGGTCGGCTATTCGCCTTAAACATTTCTGGTAAGCATACTCTTCTTTAGCTTTGTTCTCTTGTATGCGTTGTTTATCTTTATCCGTCAACAATCGTTTAATTTTTCTAACAATAGAATTTTTTATTTCTTCTTCCTTAGGCTTATTTTTAATCTCCAAAACTTTGCCGTAATCTTCAGCCCTTCCGAGATCGACAACACAAATATCGCCTAATTTAATATCGAGCTCATCATTCATTTTACACACATAGTTACGACCGAACTTACGCATCCTTAGCAGAACCCAATCGGATTTTTTGGAACCAAATTTTTTAGGTTTATTATTCCATTGTTTTTTATCCGGTTCGATTTTTTGTTTTTCAGGCACATCTCCATAAATTTTTTGCGGCTCGATTTTTACAGTACCGGTTTTATTTTCCTGTTTTTGTTTCAATTCCGGTTCTAACGGCGTTACAGATTTATTATCATCGGACAAAGATTGTTGCGGCTCATTGTGTTTAATCTGGTTATTGTTCTGAACATTCTCCTGTGTCTCCTGCTGAGCAAGAGTATTATCATTAACCGGTTTATTTTGGTTATCATCTCTTTTTGGATGTTTTTTACCATTTTTTTTCCATTTAGATTTATTTTTATGTGATCGTGTCATCTTTAGTGAACTCCATAATCTATTAACTCGTACTCTTGAAATATAGATGATTTTAGCAAAGTACCGCTTTCAAATTGAGGATATATAATTTCCTGCACCATTTTTACTATTCCTACATTCGGGGCAAACCAAATATAAGAGCGCGACTTTAAAGCCTGATTGTCAATTTTATCCATCCGTTGGACAACTAAGCAATCATCAAAAAAACCATATAAGGTATTAATCCCTTCAACTCCGATAATTTTACAGGACGATTTAAAACCGGAATTTAATTCCTGTCCAATATCAGTCCATTTTTTTGTAAATTTCAAAAAAGGATTTACCGGAACTATACGCTGATTAAAAAAATATTTTTTTTCCGATTTTGCTTTGCGCATTACAACGTAAGATTTTTCGATATCACCATTTAATGAACCTACAAAAATAAGTTTTGAATTTAATTCACCATCCCTTCCTTTAATTGATAATTTATATACTTGAGGCAAATGCCATGAATACTGCAAAAAGGTTAAGGTATCAGTTCGCAGTAAATCATCAATGACCCATTTTTCATCGTATTGAGTAAATCTATCCTCAAGCGGTTCTCCGTATAAACTTTCAGGTTTATAAGAAACCCTGTATTTCCACCAATTCCCTTTATTCAGAGGAAAATATATAATATCTTTAATATTTTTTATTCCGGTATTATCTACTTCAATAAACTCTTTTTTTTCTTTTTCCGTGTCAGATTGGCGCGATACGTGTTTTTCAATACCCCATTTTTCCTGCATTTTTACAGATTTTATCATAGCGCGTTTAATAGCCACGGTTCCTGTGTTCATTTCCAGATAAACGCTTTTTTGGTCTTCTTTTGTTATTTTACCCCGAAAAACCGTACCGTCTTGAGTTTCAATTTCATCTACTGCATAAGAAAAACCGCAAATAATAAAACCTGCAGTTACCAAAAAAAATACTGAGAAAAAAAATTTTGTGTTTATATAATTAATTCTTAAATTTTTCATAAATTATTTTTTAATTCAAGAAACCGCCTTAACAACATTTAATAATTTCAGAAAAAAAACTTCCAATACAAACTCAAGTTTTGTATTGCCGCAAAAAGAATAATAAGCATTATGCACATCATCTATCAAGGAATAAAACACCTTGTCGCTATATTGCTTGGAAATTTTTTTAATAAAACTGATTTTATCAATATTTGTCATATATTTTTTATCTTGAGCATGCTGAAAAATTAAAATATCTCTAAAAGAAATTTCGACAAACTGAAAAAATTCATAAACTTCCTGATTCAGGATATTTTTTTCCAATGCTTTTTTATCCATATCAGACAATAATTCCTCAGCCTCATGCTGAGATACGCCTATTTCATTGGCGCAGTAAGACGTATCGGAAGAAATAGTTTTTTTAACAAGCCCGTCTATTGTAGAGCATATATGGCTGACAATGGCAAAAACATCCGATTTATCGTTAAAAAAATCATAAACCGCGGTAACAACAAAATCACGCCATTGCCTTCGTTCATCATCAAAAAACCTGTTTGCCAAAGAAAAATTTCCTTTAGATAAAACCGAAATAAATTCCGCTTTTTCCGGATCAGCGTTAAACTGGGTTTGCAGATATTCTTTAATATGTTCCACAGGAGATAACGGAAAAAAAATCTGCTGGCACCGCGATATAATAGTGGGCAAAAGTTTTTCTATATTTTCAGCCATTAATACAATTAGACTGTTGCCCTGAGGTTCTTCGATAATTTTAAGCAGAGCGTTAGCCGCTTGTTCCTGCATACGGTCTGCGCCTATAATAAAAGCTAACTTTTTGCCTCCCACAAAACTTTTTAAAGCAAAAACCGATTGTAAATGTCTCACTGTATTTATTTTTATCGTCCGGGACGCTCCGACAGGACGCAGCCACAAAATATCAGGATGATTATGGTGCTCTATTTTTTTGCATGACGGGCATTGATCGCAAAAATCCGCCCCGTCGAGCGAACAAAAAAGTGATTTCGCCAACGACATTGCCGTCCATATTTTTTTCTGCTGATCCTGCCCTAAAAACAGATAGGCTTGAGCCAGCCTATTAGATTCCAAAACACTTTTCAGCCGAGAATTTTCCCAGATATTATGCTTTTTCCAGGACATCAATGACTAATTCCTTAACTTCAGCCTGAACATTTTCTATTGTATCATCCGCATGGACTAATTTTATCCTATCGGAATTACGTTTCCAAAGATCAAGATAACCATCCCTGACACGGGTATGAAAGCCGATAAGTTCCTGTTCTATACGGTCTATATCATCACCGCTCACCGCAAGGTCATTTTTATTTGAATAAGCACTTCTCATTTTAACACGTTCAACACTTTTTTCCGGTTCGATGTCTAATAAAATTGTCAAATCAGGGTATATATTATCGGTAGCGCAATTATTGAGCTCGTTCAGAATATTAAGGTCAAGCCCTCTGCCGTAACCTTGATACGCCAATGTGGCATCGGTATATCTTGAACTGATAACGATATAACCCGCGTCGAGTTTATCCTTAATTTTCTCTTTGATAAGTTGGTGCCTGCTTGCGAGAAACAAAAACAGTTCCGTTATAGGCGCCATTTTAAAATTAGCCGTATCTAACAAAATTTCCCTTATCTTCTCGCCGATAGCTGTACCGCCCGGATCTTTGGTGCATATTACATTAAACCCCATTGAAGACAACAGATCCGCAAGGAGCTTTGCCTGAGTAGTCTTTCCGCATCCTTCAGTGCCCTCAAAGGTTACAAATATACCTTTCATAATATCTCCTCTTTATTTAAAAAATTATAATTCTATAATTTCAGTTTGATCTTTCATATCGCGCAAAGTAATGTTTAATGCGGACAATTTATCCCTTATTTTATCTGCCTGATTAAAATCTTTATTTTTCCGGGCGACTCCTCTGAGCAACACCAATTTTCGTATATCTTCTATTGCCAATTTATCTTTGGCTAACAAACCGTCCAGTTCAGTTTCGTTATATTTATAAGACGAGACATCAGTTAATGCAACGCTGTTTGTGCCCGAAGACTGTATTTCAAGCCCTAAAACATCGCACATTTTGCGTAATGTAAACAAATAATCAACCAATTTTTTATCAATTTTATTAATCATAAATTTCTGGTTCATTTTTGTTACAAGATCAAAAATCAAGGAAACAGCGCGGGCGGTATTAAAATCATCGCACATATATTCTATAAAAAGCTGATAAATTTCTTCATCAACTTCTGAATTTTTTTTAACGGCAATATTTTTAGCTGAATGTAAAGCGTCTTCTATGCGTCTCACACAATTTTCAACCCTTGCCCATGCCTTTTTGGATTCATCAAGCAAATCTGTTGAATAATCAAGAGGCACCCTGTAATGACGTGAAATGAGAAACAATCTTAATATTCTCGGTTCATATTCCTTATAAATATCCTCAAGGGCAAAAAAGTTGCCTGTTGATTTTGACATTTTTTCTTTATTTACAGTAACAAACCCGTTATGAACCCAGTAGTTCACGAATTTTCCGCCGGAAATCGCTTCCGACTGGGCTATTTCGTTTTCATGGTGAGGGAATATGAGGTCGTGTCCGCCGCCGTGAATATCGAAATGATTGCCTAAATATTTGCTCGACATAGCACTGCATTCTATATGCCATCCCGGTCTGCCTTTACCCCACGGGCTATTCCAAAACGGCTCATCCTCTTTTGATTTTTTCCATAAGGCAAAATCGAACGGATCATCTTTTACATCTTTTATTTCTATGCGGGCGCCCGCCTGCAGATCGTCTATGCTTCTGCCCGACAATTTGCCGTACCCCTCAAACTTCCTAACCCTATAATAGACGTCCCCGTTTTTTTCGTAAGCAAACCCTTTTTGTATAAGAACCGATACCGCTGAGATAATATCTTCCATATGATCCGTGGCTTTAGGCGCGAACGAAGGTTTTTTTATATTCAACGCGTTAAAATCTTGATAAAATTTATCAATATATTTTTCAGTCAGTTGCCGCCAATGGATATTTTGTTCGTTAGCGCGCTTAATAATTTTATCATCAATATCGGTAAAATTACGGACATAGGTAACTTCATACCCTAATTCCTGTAAAAAACGATAAACAACATCAAAAAAGACAACCGCCCTTGCGTGTCCAAGATGACAACGGTCATAAACAGTTACCCCGCATACATACATTCCAGCTTTTCCAGCATTAATCGGCTGAAATTCCTGTTTTTGATTGGATAAGGTATTGTGTATAAATAATTTTTTCATATCTATTGTTCTATTTTAAAATATTCTCTATTCTTAATTGAATTTTTTCTTTATTTAACAGCCTTAAAACATCATTCATTTCAAGCTCTTGTTCATACCCTATT
>JAGGZS010000264.1 GCA_021161885.1 bacterium | reverse complement strand
CTTGTAATTGAAGAAAACAATATCTTATCAAATTTTAAGGTTATTTAAAAGTGAAATTTATGGTTTGTATTTCATAGCTAATTTTTCTATTATAAAAACAAATATTTATTAACCTTAAATTTTATATTAATTATTTTAGGTATTTTATATGAAAATAGCGCTCATTCCTTTTAATCCTATTGTAGGTGATATTCGCGGCAATATCAAAAAAATGGAAAAGATACTCGAGAAACTGGTAATCCAAAAAATCGACCTTGCGGTATTCCCCGAACTTGCGGTTTGCGGATACCCGCCCCGCGACCTTCTCGATAAACCCGCTTTTGTCGAAGATAATCAAAAAGCCGTAACCAAACTGGCAAAAAAAAGCAAAAAAATAAAAATTCTAACCGGCTGCGTAGATTTAATCGATACGAAAAACTCTAAAAAAATTTTTAATGCCGCAGCTTACCTGTGCGATGGTGAAATAAAACAAATCGCCCATAAAACTTTACTGCCGACTTATGACGTTTTTGATGAAGACAGATATTTTTCGGCTTCAAAATCGACCTGTTACATTAATATCAACAACAAAAAATTCGGCATTACTATCTGTGAAGATTTATGGTTCAGCCATTTTCATAAATACAAAATAGACCCTGTTAAAGAATTAACCCGCCAAGGCATAGATTACCTCATAAATATATCCGCCTCGCCTTTTGAAGAAGGCAAACTCTCTACCCGGATAGACCTTATAAAAAATACCGCCCGAAAAAATAATATCCCTTTATTCTACGTCAACCAGACCGGCGGGAACGACGGGATAATTTTTGACGGAGGCGCTGTTTTTGCCGATAATCACGGCGATCTGCACGCTTTATCGCAAAGATTTAATGAGACACCGCTTATAATAGATACAAACTCCATTCCCGAAAAAATATCCCGGAAAAAACCTAACTCCTGCGAAGAAATAATCGACGCTCTCGCGCTCGGCGTTCATGATTATACAAAAAAAACAGGGTTCAAAAAGGTATTGCTCGGACTAAGCGGAGGCATTGATTCAGCCTTAACCGCGGCACTCGCTGTTAAAGCTCTTGGCAATGAAAATGTTATCGGGGTAAGTATGCCGTCGATATTTTCTTCGGAAGGAAGCATTACTGATGCCGAAAAATTAGCTGAAAACCTTAATATAGAACTTCTGCATATACCTATAAAACCAATGTTTGACTGCTTCTTAAATAATCTATCACCGCATTTTAAAAATAAAAAACAAGACGTAACCGAAGAAAACCTTCAAGCCAGAATAAGAGGATGTATCCTGATGGCGCTCTCCAATAAACACGGATACCTCCTGCTTACCACAGGCAACAAATCGGAATTAGCCGTAGGATACTGCACGCTGTACGGCGATATGTGCGGCGCACTGGCGGTCATATCGGATGTATTCAAAACAAAAATTTACCAATTATCAAAATATATCAACCGCCATAACGAAATTATCCCGTCCGGCTCAATCACAAAACCCCCTTCAGCAGAACTAAAATACAACCAGACCGACCAAGATTCATTACCCGAGTACCATATCCTCGACGGTATTTTAAAACTTTATATCGAAGACCATAAAGGGTTCTATGAGATAATTCAATCCGGATTTTCCAAAGAAACCGTTTATAAAATAATACAACTTGTTGACAGGACAGAATACAAACGCAAACAAGCCGCTTGCGGGCTTAAAATTTCAAAAAAAGCATTCGGGGAAGGCAGGCGTATTCCTATTGTACAAAATTATATTCCTTTGGATCATTGCGCTATTTAAACATAAAGAACCTCTGAAAAATGCAATTGTCATTGCGAGAAGCGAAGCGACGTGGCAATCTCATTGTGTAGCGAGACTTAAATTGCCACACAAACTTTGTTTGTTCGCAATAAGACAAGCATTGTTGGTTAATTTTTCAAAGTTTCCATAATATACTGTTATATATAGTCGGTAATTTTTAATTTAGTTTCCATTAATGCTAATTTAGTGTATCATCAGATAGCATTTACTGCTGACAGTAAATAATAATAATAAAATTTACTGCCAATTAAAATTTTAACGTGCGTTTATATAATTTTTTTGGTATTTTTATCTCGTAGATATATATCCGGGGGGTATATAATTGAAAGAATATATAGCTATTATTCTTGTTGTTTTTTTCCTTATTATATTATCTGAGACAAAGATAAAGTTAGGGATGGATAAGTTTGAACAACTATCCTGCGCAGCGCATCTAAAAGCCATATACGATTCTATGCAGACAACCCTTGAAGATACCCCGGGCGCTTTTGCCGAATCTCCCGAGAAACCATGGTACACTATCCTTAAGATAAACTCCGATTACCTTAAATGCCCTGACGTTTCCAGAAAAAATTCAACATCAGATAACGATGATAAAAATATGCCTGCCTGCGATTACGCAATCAACAGCGAGGTATATGATGATTTAAAACAAGGCAGGAACATTTTTGAAACATACCAAAAAAGAGTATTCATTCTTGACAGCGAAAAAGACCCGGCCAATTTTAATATTTTCCCTATAGTCAACCCCGATTTCCGCCACTCTGACGGATGTAATATTCTGCTGATTGACGGCACAGTAATATGGTCGGAAAAAACAGATTTTACGGGCAGCTAAAAAATACTGCTCCCTTAAAACCATAGAAAAAAATCCAATAGATTTTATTAATCCATTACTTTTTAATAAATTAAAGGCTGTATCTGTCAGACAGACTGCAAAGTTTACGGTATTGCTCAAAAGCATACCTATCGGTCATTCCAGCTATATAATCGCATACTATACGATGAAGCGATTCAGTTTTTAAATTTTTCCTTGTTTCCGGATCAAGCAGTCTCGGATTACTCAAAAAAAGGTTAAAAAGTTCTTTTATTATCCTTAACCCTTTTTGATTCATTATCTCTACTTGGTGGTGAGTGTATAAATTCTCTTTAAGAAATATTTTTAATTCCTGATTCATCTCGGATACCTGAGGGCTGAACGTAACCAGAGGACGCCAGTTATCGCGTACATCCTCTATGGATTTTATATTATATTTTTTTATATTTTTTTTTGTTTCAGCCAACACATCGCGAACTTGAGTATCTATGATGCCTCTTATTATAGCGTGAGTAAGCATATGGTCATCAATATTCGGTTCTCTGCGCTTTACCGCCTGTTCAATACTGTTCCACATTTTAAGTTCAGACAACTCTTTAAGCGTAAACAGTCTTGATGACAACCCGTCGTCAAGGTCATGGGAATTATAAGCTATTTCATCGGCTATATCCACTATCTGCACTTCAAGCAGAGGCGATTTTTCAGGCTGATAATGATGAAAAACCGATTTATCATAATCCATAGTATGCTTGATGATCCCTTCACGCACCTCATAGGATAAGTTCAACCCGTCAAAATGGGGATATTTCTTTTCAATAACCTCAACGATGCGCAATCCCTGCCTGTTATGCTCAAACCCGCCATGCTCAGCCATAAGCTCATTGAGGATTTGTTCACCGGAATGACCAAAAGCCGGATGCCCCACATCATGCACAAGAGCCAACGTTTCAACAAGGTCCTCGTTCAAGCAAAGGTTTCTTGCTATAGTGCGCCCAATCATTGCTACCTCGATAGTATGGGTCAGCCGGGTACGGTAATGGTCGCCTTCATGGTTGACGAATACTTGGGTTTTATACTCAAGCCTGCGGAAAGCGCGGCTGTGCACTATCCGGTCGCGATCCCTCTGGAAAACAGAACGGTACTGATGTTCCTTCTCAGGATATTTTCTTCCTTGGCTGTCCGCGCATTTCATTGCATAAGGGGCAAGAAAATTTTTCTCACGCTCCTCAATTTCGTGTCGCCCAACAAGAGAAACCAACATTTTTATCCTCTATTATTGCATTTGTTTTTTTTTGATTACTTAACTAATACAGGTTCCTGTTTCAGTTTGACTATTAAGTCGTTAGCTATTTTTCGCCCAGATAAAATCATACCGCCGAAAATAGGTCCCATTCGTTTAGACCCGTAAATAGCGTTAGCCGCCATTCCGGTAACAAACAGGTTCTTGTATATTTCCCTGCTGTTCTGTTCTACAAGACTTTCCGCTACCTCAGCATTCATAGACCCTTCGCCCATTATATCGCCTGACTGGGTATAGAGGACTTTACCTATTCTTTTCAGAATGATATTAGCCACTTCGCAAGCATGCCCTGTTGCATCGATGACATACTTTGCGCCAATGGTAATAGGGTCAACATGCAGTCCGCCCATTTCAACGCTTGTCCAGTTTATCACTAACCCGCAAATAGAGTTATCTGCCGTAACTTTTACATCCTCAACGCTCATAAGGTTAAAAACTTTCAATCCCGCTTTAGCGGTATGATAAACCAAAGCGCCTACCATCTGCACTGAATCGGTTACGTAATAATTATCGGTGTACTTTTTTATATCAACGCCGAACTCTTTCATTACAGGCAAGGATTCTTCCTGAAACACTATCTTATTAAACATAATTCCACCGCCCCACATACCTCCGCCAAGGCTAAGTTTACGTTCATACATACTTACTTTATAACCTGCTTTACAAAGATAATATCCAGCCGTCAACCCTGCGGGACCTCCGCCCACTATAGCGACATCCACATCAAGAGAATCTTTCAAACTATTGCTGTATTCATCTATAATAGCCCTACTTACCATTAAATCATCTAACGCCATGAGCAAAACTCCTTAACTTTATATTAAAAATTTGGAAAATTATTTCGTCCAATTCAATACAAATTGGTTTCTATTAATATATATTTTTTTTTACAAAAACACAATCAAAATATGATTAATTAAGATAAAATTAGATAATTGACTGAATCTTCCGAAGAATTTTTTGGAGTTTTAAACCGATAACCTGCCAATCATATTTTTTAGAAAATTCGACGGCATTTAAGGAATATTCATTAAGCCGTTTTTTATCTGAGAGTAAAGCGACTATATTATCAGCCATAGACCCGCAGTCGCCGGGGTCGCTCAGCAACCCTGTTTTTCCGTGCTCCACTACCTCGGGAATACTTTTTGAGGCAAACGCCGCGGATGGAGTGCCGCACGCTGCCGCCTCGACAAAAGTCATTCCAAAAGTCTCGTCAAGTGCGCCGGATACAAAAATGTCTGCCATATTATAAATATACGATACCAGTTCACCGTAAATATCCCTGAACATAAACACCGATTTTTCAAGCCGGTTATCTTTTATAAACCTTTTTATTTTCTCAACATATTTCCTGCTTTCATAGCGGGCAAACATATAAAGCACAGTTTCAGGCATTTTGGTTTTAACCATTCTAAACGCCTCAAGCAGATTAAGCACCCCTTTATGTTCCGTATAACGGCCTATATAAACAAGCACCGGATTTTTCTTCTCAAAATTCGGGAAAAATTTATCAGGACAAAAAAACGACCTGTCAACACCGTTAGGTACGACTTCGCTTTGTATTCCATGCCGTTTAAGTTCATTTTTTGTATATTCACTGACAGCAACAACAAAATCCGATAAAGCGCACTGCGCAACAATTGTTTCCCTTGCCTGTTCGCGTTTTTTCCGTTCCGCCCCCTTGTACATAAGAGGATCGGCTACACCATGATATGTATACAATACTTTAAAACCCGACTTTTGTTTGAGTTTATTAACAAATCTGTCAAGGGGCGTATAATCAACACATACCACATCCGAGTTAAGCTCTCTGAAACAAGCGGACAAGCTTCTTGAGGCGATACTGTTCAAAAACATATTTTTAGAATCAACGGTTACAAAAGGAAGCCTTTGGTTTTTAAAAAGCACAGGTTCTTTTACAATAATATTATCTGGCAGCCGCCGGTTTGCCTTATTGAAGGTAACGATACTTACATTTTCACCTAACCGAGCAAGCTGTTCAGAGCAAGCAGCAACTCGATTAGGAATACCTTTACCTTCCTGTAATGTATTGAAACAATATGTTATATTCATAGGCGGGATTATTTTATAAATATACCTTAATATCAATTATTAATTCGTTATCCGTGAAGTTATCAAACACAGCGTTTTTAAATCTGACAGATACTTTCTCGGCGTCAAAATCAACCATGCTTCCGTTTAAGAAAACCCATTTTTTCCCATGCGCTAAAGAATCGTCACGGTAAATTTCTATATTATAAACAATATTTTTATGATCAATCCTGTTAGAGCGTTTACGGGCTTTCAAGATAAGTTCCTTATCCTTGACCTTCTCGCGCCAAGACGGAGGAATGCACGGGTTAATAAATATCTCTTTATAATTAGATGTCAAACCTATAATCTCCGTTATGAACCTCATTCTCCAAGCATGCGAACCGGTAAACGGATAATACGGTTCTTTACCGTAATCGCTGTTGTTTGGTATTGCCGTATAATTGCTATGGTAATGGGTCGGATTTGTTGTTATATCCGGAATCCTGTTTTCATTGGTCAGAAGTTCAAACGCCTCAAAAGCCTCTTTCGTGTAACCTTTTATCAATAAGGCATGAGCCCAGAACAAAGCCCCGTGCTGGTAAACCGAGCCGTTCTCAAAATGACCTTGAGCCTGATCGGCTATACGCCCGACATGAGAAGCGCTTTTCTTGGTGTAAGGGGTCAGCAGGCGAGCCCCGAACGGTGTTTTTAATTCATCCATAGCTTTAATAATTTGAGGGATTCTGTCCTCAGGCACAACCGCGCTTATTAACGCCCATGAATTTTCATTAAGATGTTTTTTGCCTTCCTCATTAACCGATGAACCAACAACCGCGCCGTTGTTGTCATATCCGAAAATATAATATCCTTCCTTATCCCATCCGGCGGTATTAACGGCTTGCGTTACATTATCTATAATTTCAGAACAATATTTCTCGGTTTCATTATCTTGTTTATATTCAGCTATTTTCAACATTTTTTTCGCGGCGTAAACCAGCATTTGAGATAACCAAACGCTTTCGCTCTTATCTCCCCTTAACCCGTCAAGAGCGTCATTCCAACCGCCGTAACCGAGTTTACATAACCCGTGTTCCCCAATATTATTCTCATACACGCTTTTTACGGCAAGAATAAGATGATTATAAACCGGCAACGCGTCTTTTTCGCTTAAAGTTTTATTGTCATCCTGAAGAAATCCGACTTTCTGGTCTAATATGGAAAAATCTCCGGTTTCGCAAAGATACAAATCCACAAGATCAGGCAGCCACAGTTGGCAATCCATAAAATTGCGCAAATCGTGAAGATCGGAAAATTTGCATATCTGTCTCGGGACACGCCCGTCAGAAAACTGATAACTTAAAAGGAAAGGAATCATCACCTTAACGTATTGCGGTTCGAAAACACAGTTAGCCAATAAATACTGAAACATATCTCTTGTGCCTATATCATAGGGACTGTTAAACCTTGAGCACAAAATACTCTGGTATTTTCCCCATACATTGAATGTCCTGTCTATATCTTTTGAGGGGGACGACATAAGAAACGAACCTATAATTTTTTCCCATTCAGAACAGATTGTTTTATATTCCTGTTCAACAGCGTCATTATTTAAAATTGATTTCCATTGGGATACCTGAGCAGATACATCGGTGTTCGGATCAATTACCGCAACAGCGAAATGATAAGTTTTTTCTTCACCTGGCTGAAGGTTAATATTATACTGAAAAACTCCTATCATACCTTTTAAAGGTTGTTTAGCTTCGCAATTATCAAGTTTATCTTTAAAAATTGCCCAAGGATAAGCTCCGCAAGCTCCAAACCCGTAATATGTATCTGCATTTGACGCAAATGATAAAGGTTCACTGCCGGCAATAAAAGCGCCCCATCTTGGAAACGAATTTTTTATATCCAAATTTTTCGCGATAATAGCGTTATTGCGTTTATCATATTGCGCCTCGCTAACAGCCATACCCACAAAATAATGGCTCGGATGGCTGTCGAGCCCGAAATTTATCTCAGGATAAAAACTTAACGCTTTTTTTTCTGAACTTATATTTTTAATGGATACAGTCCATATCTCCCCGGGCAATTCATTGGGCACAAACACCCTAAAATTATATGCCAATCCATCTCTTATTGAAGATATATTGTTATAACCTATCCCGTTGACACATTGGTAAGAACCATAATTTGAGCTGTCCGCACTGCCTTGTGAATCATAAAAGTTTGGTTGGGGATTCAGAAGACAAACTGAACCTTCACTGCTTTTTATCCATATATTCCTTGTATTGCGGTAAACTTGTGAAACGTGCATATAATTTTCGTTACCGCTTAACTTGGTTATAGCCCCGAATAAAACAGAATCCAAAGACAATACCCCTGCCCCGTCGTGCCCTGTTATGGATACAGCCACAGGCTGAAGTGTTTTATGAAGATTAATCATATAATGAAACCAGCCTTTAGGCAAATCAACGGTATCAATACAAAATTTACTGCCTGCGATAAAACCATCTTTTAAAAAATCTTCATAATGAGAATACCTGTTTTTCAAAAACTGTATCTCTTCGTCTGTCAACGATTCCAGCTGATTGCGCCCATAGCAAAAATTTTCTTTGATTCGAGCGAGTATTTCATCAGCTGAAATTTTTTCATTAGCTATATCTGTTTGAGAACTCATTTATACATTCCTTAACCTGTATTTTTAATTTTCAAATCAATACAGTACAAAATTTATTACATTTTTTCAACAAGTTATTAACAAAAAAAGCCTGTTTGAGTTATATAACCCAAACAGGCAGTATTTTTTTTAAATTAGTTTTTTAATTTCCAGATTCTTAATTAGTTTTTTGTTTTTCTTCCATAGATTTACGTATGGATTCTATATACTCTTTATATGCCGCGGGAGTCATTATATCATGGGCATATTCCTCCTTATCAAGAGGTTTACAAGTACATACCCTGCCGCATTTAGCACAGGCGATAGTAGGTTTTTTAACCTCATCGCTTTTTGTTTCATTTTCGGCGAAAGATACAGCCTGCACAACAAAAACAAGAACCAAACAACTTAACAACACATATAATCTTTTCATAAAAACCTCCTTTAATTTCCTGATTGAATGTAATTTATATAAACAATTATCGTCTACGAGTATATTTGCCCATAATAACGGCTTTATCGATTGCATGAGCCTTAACCTGCCGAAAAAAATCATTTTTATCCGTAATGCCTGATAAATCCGTATCAAGCGCGTACACGGTAAAATAATACCTGTGAGTGCCGGAAGGAGGGCAAGGACCGCCGTATTCCAGCCTACTGAAATCATTCATCACCTCAACAGCTCCTGACGGCAAATGTCCGTTTTCAGGAATAACATCTACATCGGCAGGTATATTATAAACAAGCCAATGAATAAAATTTCCTACCGGAGCATCCGGATCATTACACGAGAGGGCAAAACTTTTTGTGCCGGCAGGCGCGTTAGCCCATGCCAAATGAGGAGTAATATTTGAGCCGTCACAAGTATATTTTGAACCTATCATAGCGTTATTTTCGAAACTATCGCTTCTTAAGTCCATTTTATCTCCCCTTTCCTGAGCATAAATATGAACATTGACCATCAAAAACACAAAAGACCAAACTATACTTTTGCGCCATCTGAAAAAATTCACGTTCCAACTCCCCTTAATTTAATATAAAACTCCTATTTTAATTATACACCATAACCATCATTTATACAACAGTATTTTTTAAATTAAAATCATAATTATGAAATATTATCATATTTTTTTATTATTTTTAAAGCCGGTAAAACCCGCTCTAAAAATTTATCGGTTTTTTTTGTTCTCAGCAACTTGTTTTGCATCAATTGTTCGGCTTCTTCATATTCCCCATGGCGTATTAAAATAATTACCGCGGTTTCTAAATCATTTTTATTATTCAGACTGTTTTTTTCTGTTTTTATTCGATTCAAACTTTTTTCTTCCGATTTAAGCACAGCCTCTATAACATTTTTGCGCTTACGCGCAGACGAGTTCATAGGCGATTGGCTCAAAATTTGTTTATAATGTTTGCCTACCTGATAATAAAACCCAAGTTTTTTGAGGCTGTCCGCCAATTTAATCTTATAATCGAACAAAGACGGTTCTGTTCCGGTTATAATGTATAACTGCTCAAGCTGGTCAACAGGCTTTTCCCAATGATCATATAAATACTCCATTTTAACTGCTTTTTTCAAAGTATCCGATGGCGGCAAAAATTTAGAAGATATTATCAGCACGCAAGCAATCAGGCATGAAAAAACAAAGGGTATAACAAAATTTTTCTTTTTAAATAAACTAAACTTCAAACAATACACGAAAAAAACCAACAATACAGCCAAGATAAAAAATATCACCGCACTCACTGTTTTAGGGCAGCCTAATAAACTGAACAAAGATAATGAACCGTAACCTTTTTTAAGCAAAGGCAGGGAAAATTCCCAAAAAGGATTTTTTACGGCTTCAGGCACAAACGGGAACGCAGAGGTTATAAATACGCAATGGAATATGGAAACTAATATCAAAACAAGATAAACAACTCGTGTAACCACCCTGTGTTTACCCTGAAACATTGGACGCATACAATTTTCGCCCTTTAATAACGCGATAAGCATAAAAGGTATTACCGGAAGATAATATCTAGGACCGACCGTCCATCCTGCCTGCCAATCAAAAACCGATGACGCAAACAAAGTATACGTGCATAAAATCCCTATAATAATAATCCCTTGCAGTCTTGTTTTATAATTTTTGACCAAACATATTAAAACCGGTATTACAAAAATCAAAAAAGGAGAGAAATAAAATAATCCCCTTGAAGGAGAGAAAATAATACCAAAAAAAGACTGCCATGACGGCAAACCAACCCCAAATAAACCGTGTGAATGATAAAACACCTGCTCAACAGATGATTTATTAGCGTAACCAAGCGAAAACGGGTTGCCGAAACTTAAATAATTCACGGCAAGCTGTACCAAAATAGGTAAAGTAAAACAAATAAAAAATAACACAACGCTCTTAAATTTTCTTTGGCGCCAAACATAAATACCCGCATATAACATCAGCCACACACAGATTAAAGCCAAAGGAAACTCAATAATAACCGCCATTGCCAGCATCAATCCCAATAAGGGCATAAACATAAAATCATTGTCAGGGGCATATTTTTCAATAAGCATAAACGCCATAGCACACGTTACCGCTCCGGCAACATGGCTGTAAAAAAGAGCGCTGTATGCAAACACTATGGTGCCAAGCATATACGCTACTAAAGTAATTTCCTTAAAACTTCTGCCCGCACGATTTTCTATATACCATGCGTACAAAAAATAGATAAAAATTATATTCGCGATAGAAACACATAAAATGCTCAGAAAATATTTAAGCCGCTCATTATCTATCGGCAGGCGAAAAACACTATGGTAAACAGCGTAAACAGGCAAGGCTGCCAAAGTCAAACCGAATGATTTATCGGAATAAAAATGATTTTTATAATGGGATTTATCCATCAGGTGCCCGTATCGCTTGATTATTTCGTCAAGATACAGATGACCTGTTTCGACAATAGCCCTTATTTGATAAATTCTGCTGTATTCATTGGGATTTGGAGTTGAAGGAAAACGATGTATAAAAAAAACGCCGCAAAAAAACAAAGAGAAAACCAAAAATAATTTTCTCAAATTCAAACGCATTAAAAATCTCCGACAGCAACACGAAAAGCCGCGTTCAATCCCATAAGTGATTCCGCTGTGGTAGGCAATTCGTTCCGCCTTTTCTTTGGATTATTTTTTTGGTCGTTAATTAATCTCGCCAGCCGTTTTTTTATGCTCTGGCGGGAATAAAAATTCTGCCATATCCATCTTAATCCGTCATCGAGCTCTTTGGAACTCATATTTTTAGGATGAAATGTTGAATACTGCCCGTTAAAACGAGTCGAATCGGTTTCCCATATCCGTCCCTCATCTTTTAGTTGTTTATAAAAATGTGATCCCTCAATAGGAAACAAAGCGGAAAACAAAGCAAGCTCTATTTCGTTATCATTACAAAAATCTAAGGTTTTCTTAAAAACATCCGGTTTATCCCCTTCAAAACCAAACATAAACGAACCGTATAGCCCAATCCCCGCGTCATGAGTCATCTTTATCCAATCGGCAAATTTTTCAGTACGGGCCCATGTTTTATCTACCGCTTTAAGATTTTCTTCGCTCAACGATTCTATACCGGTAAACAAAAACTGGCACCCGCTTTCCGCGGCAAGTTCCATTATTTCCGTACGGGCGGCATGATTGAGCGAAAACTGTCCGCTCCATGACAATTTAAGAGGTATAATTTCCTTAAACAATTGTTTCGCGTATTCAGGATGCCCAAGCACGTTATCATCAACAAAAAATATAAGCCTGTCTTTAAACTCAGCAAGCTGTTTTACCACATCATCAATAGGTCTATGCCTGAACTTGGCTCCGTAAAAAGCGGTTACAGAACAAAAATCACAATTATACGGACATCCCCGCGTTGTCTCGACATGATATACCAAATCATGTTTAGGAAAAAATTCCCTTTTAATAAAAGGAATATCTTTTAAATCTATGAGTTCATTTGCCTTATATAAAGGTTTCAGTTCACCTTTCCTTAAATCTTCTATAACATCCGCCCAAACCGATTCCGCTTCTCCGGCAAGTATAACATCGGTATGCGCACGAGTCTGCTCATACCATAGGGTCGGATAAAAACCGCCCATTATAACCTTAATGCCTTGTTCACGAAATTTTCTTGATATTTCTTTCGCCATAGAAGAGACATGAAGCATTACCGTTATGCCTACAAGGTCCCAATGCTCATCGTATGGTATTTCTTCATGGTTTTCATCCAAAACACGAACGTAAATGTCTTCGGGAGTCAACGCCTTAAGGGTAGGCAAAGCAAGCGGCGTAGAATTCATATACCTTATAGAACTCTGGCCCCGCCCTACACGTTTGGGATTTATAAGTAATATGCGTAACTCATTTTTTTTACGTTTAGCCATAATAAATACTTTAAATCTTTATATTTCGATAAGTTACAACCCTGTTTTTAAAAACAAAAAACAGTCTATCACTGTGATTTTTTTTTTACAAGAAACTTTTTGTAATGTATATTACAATAGTTTAAAACGGCTTAATTAATATTGCGGCAAACCCGCCGTCGGAATCATCGATTTTCTGAGGTACAAACATCTTTTTTTCTATCAGTTTAAACGCATTATTTTCTTTTAAAAATTTTTCTATATTCCCCTCGTTTTCAACAGTATCTATGCTACACGTGCAATACAGCAACTTTCCGCCCGGCGCGATAAATTCCGATGCGTTGCCGAGCAGTTTCATCTGAAGAACACAAAACCTGTTAAAATCATCTTCTTTAAGTCTCCATCTTGCTTCAGCCCTGCGCCTTAAGACACCGGTATTTGAACATGGCACATCAACTATCACCTTCATAAATTTGTGCTGACCGATTTTTTTTGATAACGCATAGAAATCGGCACCGTCTGCCGCAAATATTTTTATATTATTGATATTCAAGCGTTTCAATTCGCTCTCCAACTTTTTTATTTTACCGGTATTTATATCTAACGACAACACAGCTCCTGTATTGCCCGTTTTTAAAGACGCATAAAAACTTTTACCGCCGGGCGCAGCGCATACATCAAGCACAGAATCGCCGTGTTCTATTGCTAATTTATCGATTATCATAACAGGGGTTTCATCTTGAACCGTGAAAAATCCGTTATCATAACCGGGTAATTTTTCTACTTTTTGACCATGGGATATGCGTAAACAATCTGGATGAACGGGTGAATCCGTAAACTCGCAGCCCTGTTCATTAAAAAGATGTTTTAATTTATTTAAGCTAATTAAATTACTGTTTACGCGTATTACTACAGGCGGTATGGAATTGTTAAAATTACAAAGATTTTTTATGGTCCCTATATCAAAATATTTCGCCCATCTTTTTATAATCCATTCAGGATGAGAGAAATCAAAGGCTATCTTTTTAAATTCAGAAAATTTTTCAACTGTTTGTTTAACTTTTTCAGGATTACGCAGGTACGACCGTAAAACAGCATTAACAAACCCGCCTGTTTTTGTTCCGAATTTTTCTTTAACTAATTTGACCGACTCATCAACCGCGGCGAACCGTGGGATTTTCGCCATATAAATTAATTGGTAAAAACCTATTCTAAGGCTGTTAGCGACAAACCTGTCAAGAGAATTTATTTCGCGGGAACTATAAATAGATATCAAAGTATCTAAAGTGCCTTTACGGCGTATTACGTTTGCGGTTAAATTAAATGCCAGCGGTTTGTCTTTAGGGCTTAACTTAGAATCAGCAATACTCTGTCCGAGAGAATCAAGCACGATTTTCCCATTATCAAAAAGATTCAGTGTTTGTATACAAAAAAGACGGGGATTAGTTAGGTTCTGCAATGAACGACTCAATAGCGGATCTAACATTTTCTATAGATACTCCGGTATCCACACACGGACCGTTATTAAAAATATTTTTGACTGCGAAAACAGGTTTAGGAAGCGTCATAACAATCCCCATACAAAGTTCTTTAGCGCACGCGACAGCGACAATAGCTTTGATTTTCGGGTCTCTTGACCTTTTTACAGCTACACCGCCGCCCGTGGCAAAACATAACTGTACGCCCAATTCATCACAGAGCTTAACCATATCCATCACCTGACATTTTCCGCAAAATTTACAGCTGTGCGGATCGGTCGTTACAGGCTGGGGACATTTATGGTACTGAAGACATCGTGGAGACAGCACAAGTATTTGTTCAGGGCGAACCTTTACTTTTCGTGCTTTTACTTGCCAGTTATTAAATTTTAGTAATGCGGTTTTCATAAATTTTATAATGCCTTAATTTTTTTTCTCTGTCAACAAATGAATTACTGGTTGAAAAATTTTTTAGCAGCACTATACTGGCAATAAGAAGCTACAAAAAACGACAGCCCTATAGGTATAAGAACAAAAATCCCTAAAAAACTCTTTGCCGTAAAACCGGCTATAACCAATATCATGCCTATAAGCAAATACAATAGGGCGCCTGTGGTATAAACCTGTCCGAATTTTTCATCCTGTTTACGGTTTCTTTCTTCATAAATTTTAAAAAATTTTTCCATTTCGCTTGTCGATTTATCGGTTTGGGCTTCAACATTCCCTATTTTTTCAGAATCAATATTATCCATAAAATTACGTATCCATATTTTTAAAAATTATTGTTTATAACTATTGCGAAGATCAACCAGCTTTTTAACCTGTTCCGTAGTTAATGGTTTAACCACTGCCAGCTGGCGAGCCGATAGAATCGTCTTTGCGCTGTGCTCGAGTTTTTCAAGTTTATAATAGGCTTCATCAAGATTTTTTCCAAGTGTAATTGTGCCGTGCCTCTCAAGTAAAACGGCATCATGACCTGGTATAAGATTTTTTATAGATTCAGGCACTTCCGAGGTAGTCGGCGTAGCGTAAGCCGCTGTAGGCACATCGCCTATCGTCAACACCATCTCCGGTATAACCGGTTCAGCCAAAGATACCCCCGCTATTGTAAGAGCGGTGCACAACGCAGGATGAGCATGTATCAGCGCGTTTATGCCGGGACGCAGTCTGTAACACAAAAGATGCATACGCAGTTCGCTCGAGGGTTTACCTTTGCCGTTTACGATTTCCCCTTGCTGATTTATCTCTAATATATCCTGCTCTGTGATAGCGCCTTTGCATACTCCGCTCGGCGTGGTTAATACATTATTATTATCAAGGCGTACACTTATATTGCCGTCATATGCGGCTATAAATTTGTTCGCGTACAACTTTTTGCCTATTTTTACAATTTCCGACTTCAGCGTTTCAGTCTGCGTCATTTTTTATCTCCATAACAAAAAAGAAATTACATAATTAACAAATCTCTTACAAAATTTCAATATAAACCATTCATTATTTATATTAAAATAACAGCGAAAAAATTTATAAAAAACCTATTCAACTTGACATTATACGGTTTTATGCAATAAACTCCAGTGAAAATTAGAGTTTTTGTCAATTGCCAATTAAGGATAGGTTATGAAAATTGTATCTAAATGCCCTTTTTGCGAAAAAAAACTCAGGTTTCCGGTCAACAAAGGGAAACTGCTGATAAAATGTCCCCATTGCAAAAACCAGTTTGTGTTTGATCTGAATATAAAAAAAATGTTAAAAACCTTAATTTCAAGAATAAAGAGCCAATTTAACATTTATAAACACAAAACAGGATTATTTATAAAAAAATTATGGGACAAAAACAAAAAATCCACCTGATATTCAACCCCAATTCCGAAAAAAAACATTCTTTAGATAATTGTGGCTAAAAACAGATTTCTTTTCAGAAAAAATATCATAAGTATCGTTCATTCCATTATAAGATGGCGCAAACTCAACGCATTTCAGCCCTTATTTTGAGTCTATCTCGATACTTTTATCATGAAGATCAAAAAGCATGGAAATATTCAGTTTCATACCTTGCCATTATGTATCGGCGAATGCGTCAAAAGAATGCGCGAACATATAATCCTGCCGAGGTATCATAAAATTGTCAATTTCTTTAAACGCATTTATCTCATTTAAGGTCATCCCCAGTTTAACGTTTCCCATTGAGCCGAGAATTATTGATTCATCTTCGGCGAAACATACAAATAGCAGTAAAAAATATGATAAAAGATATGAAGCCATTTTTAAGCCTGCCATTGAAAAGGCTGATCTTAAACCGTATCGAGTCGATCGTGACCCTGCTGTAAGTATACCTATAAATGACATCAAAACTAAAATAAAAAATTCAGATGTTTGCCTTGCTGAAATAACAGATGATAATCCTAATGTTTGGTTAGAATTAGGATATGCAATCGCAAGTGACAAAGAAGTTGTTCTGGTTTGTTCTGATGAACGGGGAAAAGAATTTCCCTTTGATATACAACATCGAAGCATTATCATATACAAGACTGAATCTACACAAGACTTTGACAAGTTACGAAAAAATATTACAAAAAAGCTTGAAGCTATCTTGGAAAAAGAAGACACGCTTGATTGTGTAGTAGATATTGACCAGCCCCCATTTTTGGTACCAGTTAAAACTTAGTGATTTTCTCCGTGATTCTTTGGTTATAGTTTCCATTCTGGGAATGTAGTGAGACCGTAGGTCGAACGCAATTCCCAGAATTGTCAGCAAATTCTTCCGGTGTCATATATCCTAACGAACTATGCGGTCGATAGGTATTATATTCTACTCGCCAATTTTCCGCAATAATTTGTGCTTG
>JAGGZS010000176.1 GCA_021161885.1 bacterium | reverse complement strand
TTTTTAAATGTCTCGCTATAATTGGAGGCAACAGCTTTATAATAAAGTAGAGCAATTTTTTCTTTTATATTTTCTTTTAAGGCTTTTGATGTTTTTGTAGCGGAATACAATCGGCGTATTAGATTTTCTAAAATTTTATCTAAATCTATATTGTTGCCGTTTGTTTCATCATTTTTATTATATTTTTTTGATAAGAGTTCTAATTGGGAAGCATTTAATAAAACAAATATTGGTTCTTTTTTATTTTTTAGTTCCCATAATGCTTTATAAACAAAAGATGTTTTTCCTACCCCTCTATGACCAGAGATGAGAATGGAGGCGTTTTTGCGTCTTTTAAGTTCATTAACAAGAAGATTTAATTCTTTTTCTCTGCCGCAGAAATGACCTGTTTCTTTTTCATTTGTCGGGGGATTTATATTTTGATCCCAATCTGGTTTAATGATAAAATTTGTTTCCATAAGTAAAATTCTCAAAATAAATAGGTCATTTATTATTTTTATAACTAAGTGTCCATTATAAAACAATTATTATTTTTTTGACATAAAAAAAACGGCGCGCAACAAAAAGTTACGCACCGTTTTAATTTTATATTATGAAAAAAAATTACTGCGCCGCAGGCGGAGTAGGGGCAGGGCGTGAACCGAGCTCTTTATCAAGAAACAAAATACCCGCAGGTCTGTTCTCGACGTATTTTAGTTTGGCTAAAATGTCGGATACATTTTTTTCTTCTTCGACTTGCTCGTTAATAAACCATTGTAGAAACCCTAAAGCCGCATTGTCGTTTACGTTGCGCGCTACGGCATACAGGTTGTTAATCCAAGATGTAACCTGTTGTTCGTGTTTTAAAGTTTCCGCGAAAACATGTTGAACGGAATCATATTTTGTATCCGGTTTATCGATAGTGTCTAAACTTACAGTACATCCTCTTTCGCAGACATAATCGAACATTTTCATTGCGTGCATAAGTTCTTCCTGTGTCTGCATTCTCATCCATGTTGACAATCCGTTAAGCCCTATTTCCTCAAAGTATGTAACCATACCCAGATATAAATAAGATGAATAAAATTCACGTGTTATTTGTTTATTAAATTCTTCAAGCAGTTTTTTGTCCATATTAAAAACTCCATTTCTAAATAATCGGTTTTACGAAACGGTTATGTCTTTACTTTTTGTCCAGAGCCCATGAACATTGCAGTATGAAGACGCTAAAATAGTGCCTGATTTTTCGGTTTTTATGTTTATTGTAACCGATGGATCGGTGTAAATGGCGCTTGTATTGCCGCCTTTAGCCGAAGCGCCGTGTGAATCGAAAGAGTATTTGCCGATTTCCACAGGAAACTTTTCGCCGGCAGGCTGAAAATAAATATTTATCCAGCTGATATGGTGTTCGGTAGTATTCGGATGAGCTATCTCTTTACCGACACTTACGGTTACAGTTAGAACATCGCCTTTTTTGATTGTATCCGGCGCGTCAATTGCGGGAACGTGTTTTTCGTTTGCCCAATCTCCTGTTTGATATAATTCTTTTAATGATGACAAGTTGTACCTCCTTTAATATCCGGAAAAATTTTCCGCTTTAATTTTAGATTGTTCACATTCTATTTCAAGACAACATTGTTTGATAGAACTGACCATTGCGGGCGGACCGTATATAAAAACGATTCTTTTTTTGTAGTCGGGTATGGTTTTAATGATTTTATCGTCGTTGATAAACCCAAGAAGAATAGTCTTGTCGTTAATAGGTTCTTGGTCGACGCAATATGTGAGCTTGAAATTGCCGTTTTGTTTATTCCAGTTATCAAGATTATTTTTAAAGGCAATATCGTCTGTTGATCGGTTAGAGTATAACATGGCGATATCTGCACTGCTAATATTATTAGTAAAGATATGGTCTAATATCGACATAACCGGTGTAATTCCGATACCTCCCACAATAAAAGCTATTTTTTTTTCGTTTATATCGAAAACGCAGTTGCCCATTGGGGCTTTGAATAAAACCTTATCGCCTGATTTCAAACCAAGAAGTTTTTTGGAAAAATCGCTGTTCGATATCCTTTTCGTTATTTCAAAATTTTCGTTGCAAGGAGCTGTTGAGAAAGATAGAAATTTATTTAGCTCGCGGTTTTTTAGGTTATCTCCATCAAAAATGACTTGCAAAAATTGACCGGCTATGAAATCCAAAATTTTTTCCGGTTTAAAAACAAAACTTTTTGTAGTTTCGGTTCTATCTATCGATTTAACAAATTCAGCTGTAACAAGTTCCATCTCAATCGGCTCCTAATTATGAACGTAAAATTAATTTAGGTAATTTTTTATTTTCGGGATAAGATCGTTGAGTTTTTCCAGTTCTTCGGGATCAGGTATAAATTTTAAGTAAATTCCATTTTCAACCAGTTCTAACCCCGCTATTTTTAAAGATTCTTCTAAATCTTTAAACCCGACTGTTGACCAGCCGTATGAACCGAAAGTTAAGCCGAACCTGTTTTTTGTTTTAAGCCCTTTCATATATGTGAGAAGGGCGGACATTGTCGGAAGAATCTGGTTGTTTAAAATAGGAGACCCAATAAGCAAAAATTTAGTAAACAAAATTTTGGTTATTATATCCGAAATATGCGTGTTCTGCAGATATATAAGTTCTACAGGAATGTTTGCTTTTTCTAATAGGTCAAAGAATTTATATGCCATTTTTTCCGTAGAATGCCACATTGTATCATAAATGATAAGCACTTTGTTTTCGGTAGTGTGAGTTGCCCAATTTTTGTATAATTCAAGCAGTTTGGATATATCGTTTTTATCGTTCCATATTAAACCGTGTGAAGGGCAAATCATTTCGATCGTCAACCCTGATAACGCGTCGAGAACTTTAAGCACTTGGTTCCCGTAGGGCAAAATAATGTTTGCGTAATATTTTGCCGCTTCGTAAAAGACGATATCTAATCCCAAATTATTGGCGAATCGTTCTGAAGATGCTATATGCTGTCCGAACCCGTCATTGGAGAACAGGATAGAGTCGTGTGCGCAATAGGTAACCATATTATCCGGCCAGTGCACCATTGGAGTCATAAAGAAAGATAAATTACGTTTACCGATATTTAGTGTATCGCCGTTATTTACAACCTTAAAATTCCAATTTTTCTTGAAATGCCTTTTAAGGTGTTCTTCACCTTTATTTGAGCATACAACTTGGGCGTTTGGGCAATACTCAAGGATTTTATCGATACTGCCGGAGTGGTCCATTTCCGTATGATTTGAGATTATGTAACATATTTTAGACGGATCAATGATTTCCTTAATATAGTTTATCATTTTTTCCGTGCCGATATTTTTTACAGAATCGATAAGCGTAGGCTTCTCGTCTAAGATTAAATAAGAGTTATAAGTTGAACCGGAAGGCGTAGAGTAACCGTGAAAGTTATGCAGGTTCCAGTCTATGTATCCTGTCCAGTATATATCGTCTTTAATTTTTCGCATTGCCGACCTTTCAAATCTTACATTTTTTTGAAATCTTCTTTTCCTACGCCGCAATCAGGGCAAACCCAATCTTCGGGTAAATCTTCAAAAGATATGTTATCGTTTTCCTTAGGGTCATAAACATAGCCGCATATAGTACAATCCCATTTATCCATTTTGGTCCTCCGTAATTTATAATAGTTTATGCTTGATGTTATATTGTATTAAATATTTAATAATTTTCAACAAAAAGTTCAAAATGCGCTTTTGTGTGCGAACAAGCGGGGTAAATATTCAGCGCTTCTTTTCCTTCATGAATATATCCGCATTTACGGCATTTCCATTTAACTGCTTTTTCTTTCTTAAAAACAGTATTATTTTGTATGTTTTTAAGCAGTTTTTTGTATCTTGCTTCATGCGCTTGTTCAACTTTAACGACAGCCTGAAACAGAGTGGTTATTTCAGGTAAACCTTCATTTTTAGCGGTTTTAGCGGCAAACAGATAACGGTTTCTCGCCTGAGATTCTCCCGCGAAAGCGGCAAGAAGGTTTTTTTCGGTTTTTGTCCCTTTTAACGCAGACATTTAATCCGCCATTTTTTTTATCAATATTCACGCGGCAAATTTTTTTTGCCGCGTGAATATTGATACTGTATTCCAATTTTTTACTAACAATTAATTAGTAACAGTTTTTTCAGGTTTAAGGCAACAACCGGGTGAACCGGCAATTTTTCCGCATTTTTCATATCTTGGCGCATTAGGATCACAACATTTTTTAGATCCTTTCAGCTCGCCGCAATTAGGGCATAATTGCTTGCAGCAGGCTTCGCTGCCTTTTTCAAGACCGCAATTTTTACAAATTTCGGCTTTAGCAAGAGTGCACCCGCAAGTTTGGCACGCATTCGCGGAACCGCAAATAAAGAGCGATAAAAATAACATCAATAATATCTTTTTCATTTTAACTACCTCTTCTGTAATAGTTTTTTTATCAAAAATTCATATGATTTTTGATAGTAACAATAGATTATATTAAATATTTTTGTCGTCTATTCCCGCCCCAGCAAAATATTTTATTTTTTAGATTCTGTTATCCTGAAAAATGTTTATAAAAAAAGTAAGTTTAACCTCTTTCTTCAACGGTAATTTTTTCGCATCCGCTGCCTGTTTGTTTTCTTTTACATTTTTCGCAACATCCTGAAATAAAAGCAATACAACTGATAAGAATAATTAGATAAGCAAGTTTTCTCATTTGTTTTTCCTTTTTGTTCATAATGCTGTTAAATTAATTTTTATCAATTTTGCGCAAAAATTTTCATGATAAATAATCATAGC
Organism: bacterium; assembly: GCA_021161885.1. GTDB lineage: Bacteria > Auribacterota > Auribacteria > Auribacterales > Auribacteraceae > JAGGZS01. Next base: position 1,857 of record JAGGZS010000176.1, on the reverse strand, counting down.
ATCAGTTTTTTCGCAATAAAATAAAAATTTGTTTATTTTCCTGCTAACATATTGGTTATATCATCTTTTACGGTACCAATAGGTTTTATATCAAAATTTTTAATAAGCACATCAAGAACATTTTTCGATAAAAACGCAGGGATTGTAGGTCCTAATCGAATACCTTTAACACCTAAAAACAATAAAGCCAGCAGAACAACTACAGCTTTTTGTTCATACCATGCGATATCAAATGATATAGGCAAATCATTTATGTCCTCAAGATTAAAAACTTCTTTTAATTTTAAAGCTATAACCGCAAGGGAATAAGAGTCGTTACATTGTCCGGCGTCTAATACTCTCGGTATTCCGCCGATATCGCCTAAATTTAGTTTGTTGTATCTATATTTAGCGCATCCGGCAGTTAAAATAATTGTATCTTTAGGTAAATTTTCAGCCACATCTGTAAAATATTCTCTAGTATTCTGCCTGCCGTCGCAGCCTGCCATGACAATAAACCTTTTAATCGCGCCTGATTTAACAGCTTCAACTATTTTGTCTGCTAAAGCAAGAACCTGATGATGCGCGAATCCTCCGATTAGTGTACCTGATTCAATGCTTTCAGGAGATTTGCATTTTTTTGCAAGTTCAATTATTTCGGAAAAATCTTTAGGGCTTCCGTTTTTTCCTTCCGGTATATGTTTCACTCCGGGATACCCCGTTGAGCCTGTTGTGAAGATACGGTTTTTGTATGAATCTTTAACAGGAGTTATGCAGTTGGTGGTCATTAGTATGGGACCGTTAAAGGATTCGAATTCCGTATTTTGTTTCCACCACGCGTTTCCGTAATTACCTACGAAATGATCGTATTTTTTAAATTCAGGATAATAATTAGCCGGCAGCATTTCGCTGTGTGTGTAAACATCAACTCCGGTTCCTTTTGTCTGGTCAAGCAGTTCTTTGAAGTCTTTTAGGTCATGGCCGGAAACCAATATTGCGGGGTTGTTTTTTACATCTAAATTCACCTCTGTTATTTCCGGATTGCCGAAGGTGGATGTATTAGCTTCATCAAGCAGAGCCATAGTTGTAACCGCTGTTTCACCGCATTTAAGGACAAGCGCAACCATTTCATCTACGGTTAAATTTTTTGTGGTTGAAGAGAGACTTTCTACGATGAAATTATAAATTTCGTCTTTTTCATATCCTAACATCTGTGCGTGATGCGCATAGGCGGCTAATCCTTTCAGCCCATATATGAGTAATTCCCTTAATGAGCGGACATCTTCGTTTTCGGTTGCGAGCACACCCACCTGCTGAGCTTTATCTGAGAATTCATCGGTGTTGTCCGAGTACCATGCGGCGCAGTCGGGAAGGTTGGCGTCATCAATATCTTTTTTTATGGAATCGCGTATTTTCAGTCCTTGTTTGATCACTTTAATGAAATAATCGTTGTCAAAATTTGCATTAGTAATAGTGCTGAACAGTGCGCTGGTCATAAACCTGCCTGTTTCCTTACTTATACTTTTTGATTTTTCAGCGCATACGGAAATGCCTTTTAAAACAAAAATCAGTAAATCCTGTAAATTAGCGGTATCGTTTTTTTTGCCGCATACACCATTTTTTGTACATCCTGAATTTTTTAGAGTTTCCTGGCATTGATAACAAAACATAATTTGTCTCCTTGTTCTTGTTTGGATATGATTAAAAAAAGTTATGCTTAGTTTTTAATATCATATCATTTTGGATTTTTTTTTCTAATACAATTTAATCTTTTTTTTTGTTATTTTATAGCTAATTGTTTTTTTGCAAAGAAGCTATTGTTACGTTTGATAAGTTATTAACTATTTGATCCTCAATATGTAATAGTTTATTTCTTAA
>JAGGZS010000127.1 GCA_021161885.1 bacterium | reverse complement strand
TTTGTTTGGGGGCGTAAGCCCCCGACGGACAGGTCTGTCTATTTGCAAAAAATTTCTGCGTAAAAACGAGTTTAGAACAAAAATAGATACCCTAAAAACATAATTTTTAAAAAATCAATCAACTTTTCAGAAATTTAGAAATTTTCCCTATACTTTTGCAACAACCCCATATCTGTGTAATGCCGGATTTGTCGTTGACGAAATGAATATGCAACTCCTTATGCTGTTTTAAGTGGAAACAAGCCTCCAATTTGTTTTACCCTATTCTGTCGAATAATAGATGTAAAGAGGTAACAATTATTATTCATCACTATGAATTTAAATAAATTTCAGCCTGATACAGTAGCAGTGTTTGAAGATCAAGTATCAATTAACAGAAAATGACTTTAGCAAGGTTATTCAAATGTGGTCGATAAACAATTCACCTCGTTAACTGGAAATGAAAATAGGATAAAAGATTACACAAAAAGAATTTGTGCATAACAGATAAATCAGAACAGAAAAAAACCAATATCCTTACCCCTGATCCACCCATGGCGATATAAACATAGGCTCGTCGATGATTTCTTCGGGTCGAAAAAAAATGTCTATTTCACGAGCTGATGACTCTTCGCTGTCTGAAGCGTGGATGAGATTATATCTTAAACTGATACTGTAATCGCCACGTATAGTGCCCGGTTCAGCTTCGTATCCGCACGTAGCGCCTACAAGTTTGCGCATAACAGGTATCGCCTGAGCTCCCTCAACTACCAGCACAAGCACAGGACCTGATTTAATATAACTGATTAATCCAGCAAAAAAATCTTTGTCTTTATGGGGTGCATAATGTTGTTTTGCTAATTCCTCGGTTATACGCATCAATTTCATCGCGACTAATTTCAAGCCTTTTCGTTCGATTCTATTTATAATTTCGCCGACCAATTTTCTCTGGTAAGCGTCTGGTTTTAAAATAATCAAAGATTTTTGATGCATTACACCTCCTTATGAATCATTATCTTTTTGCGGCAAAACGTTATATCTTAACTCATTCATTTTTTTTATGCGCTGTTCGGATTTTTTTACAAACTCCGTATCAGGATAAAACCGCATAATGCTCGTATATAATCTTTGCGCCATATCCCATTGATTAGTTTTAAACGCTTTTTCGGCTCGCCTGAATATATGCAACGCTTCATATTTGCGCACCTGTTCATCCCTATATTTACGATAATTCTTATCCGCCTGAATCTGTTGGAGTTTTCCGGATATAAAAAGGTCCCAATGTGTGCCTTTAAACTGGTCATGTAATAATGTGTACGCCTCAAGCGCCTGATCATATTTTCGCTGGGAATACAGTTTATTTGCTTCTTTAAATTTAGTTTGAGCGTAAAAAGCTATTTTTTCTTTTATTTTTTCTGCTTCTTGCGCCTCTTTTGTATTTGGATAATTAGACAAAATGATACCGATAAGTTTTTCAGAGTTAAAATATTTTTTATACTCAAAACTTTCTTTTACCTGATACAACATTTTTTTACGGTTTGCGGCATCCCTGTTGTTTTTCAAATGGGTTATGATTTCAGGTTTCTTAGCGCATTCCTGCAGAAGGTCTCTTGCTTCAACAGCACATTCAGAATTGCTGTATACAGATAAAAATTTTCTTAGCTGTCTCATTGATTCAAGATATTTCGCGTCATCAAAAATCATTTTTATAGTTTCAAATTTTTTTCTTATCTGTTTTTCCTTAGCGATTAGGCCGGCATTAGCCTCAAGAGCGTTTTCCATGATAGAGACTAACTCGCCAAAAGGAGTGAAGCGAGCATAAAAATCGATTTTTTCCCCTTTATAATTTAAAATGAGCAGACCATCAGATTTCATCTCGCTGAAAAGCGGAGCCCAAGCAGTTGATAAAAAATATCCGCTTTTAACATTTTGTGAAATAAATTTTTCCAAAATTTTCTTTATTTGCTCATCGCGGATAACATCTCTCCATTCGTTTTTTGATTTATCAGGGTACACAAAAAATATCATCGGCGAAGCAGTCAACGAGGCTTTATTGATTACGTCAGGAAAAGGCGTGCTTTTTATAAACGGAAAAAAGATTAAACACGCAAGTGATATCACCGCAATAACAATAAGTACCATTAATAAATTTTTAAAAACGGAAAAAATTTTCATTTTATTTCGGCAACCCCGATACTATTTTTTCCAATGTCGGAAAACGGGAAAAAATTCTATACTCAATTAAAACTAAAATTGTTTTAAGATCGCGCATTTCTTCTTTGATTGTTTCCGCTCCTTTTTTCATATCATGCCCTATTTCAGAGACAAACCCTTTAACCGTTTCTGCTGTAATTAGCTGTTCAAGATAATCAAACAATTTTTCCTGATTAGTTTTATCAAGCCAAACACCTTGACAGGCAAAACACACCGGTAAAGAAATATGTGAATCGTGGTACTCAACATTATACATCAGAGCAGAACAATCAGGGCAGGAATTATCTGTTTTAACTATTTTATGAAGCTCGTTTTTTTTCCATAACTCCACATCAAGCCAGCACAAAAACTCATCGGTTTTGTCTTTAAATTCCCGAAACTCCTTTTTCGTTAACCACATAGATTCGCATTTAGGGCATTGCCTTACAGTAATGCCTTTATAACTTTTAAAAACCAACTGAACATCTTTGCAATTTATACACTTCACGATAGCAGACTCCTTTTAAAATTGTTTCGCAATATTTACAAGAACATCTATCCCTTTATATAAAGTATCGCTGCTTGCGGCAAAAGAAATCCTAAAATGAGTGTCATGTTCGGAAAAAACATTACCCGGAATAATAAGCAGATTGTTTTCAATAGCCTTTTTTACAAATTCAACTCCACTTCCCCCGGGAGCTTTTGGAAAAATATAAAACGCTCCGTCCGGTTTAGTTACATCGAAAAAATCTTTAAGCCCGTTATAAATTATGTCTCTTTTCATTGCGTATTTCTTACGGATTTCTACCGTATCATAATCAAGAGCGGTTACAGCCGCATACTGAGCCATTGAAGGCGAACATACAAACGTATACTGCTGAAGTTTTAACATCTCATTAATCAATTTAGACTGTCCCGCCGCATACCCTACCCGCCAACCGGTCATTGCGTATTCTTTAGAAAACCCGCCAAGGATAAGCGTATTCGGATAAAACCTGCCGATACTTTGGTATTCTTTTTCATACACAAATCCGTCGTATATTTCGTCTGATACAACAAGCAGTCCCCATTTATCAGCAATTTCAGCTATTTCTTTAAGCTCTTCAGCGCTATTTATTGCGCCTGTGGGATTACCCGGAGAATTAAGGACTATCATTTTGGTTTTATTAGTAACCAATTTTTTAAGCGACTCAATGTTCACGGAAAAATCATCTTCCAAATCTAAATATCTCGGCACTGCTCCTATAAGCCTGCTTAAGTGTTTATACATTACAAAATAAGGATCCATTACGATAAGCTCATCGCCCGGGTTAAGGATAGCCAAAAAAGAGAGAAAAATTCCGCCCGATACACCGCTGGTTATGAAAACATCTTCCGGTTCAAACTGTTTTTCACGGATAAGTTTTTCTTTTATTTTATCCCGCAACAAGGCGATCCCCTGAGTTACGGTATACCTATTATATCCCTTGTCAATAGCCTGATGGGCAGATTGTTTAATCGGGTCAGGCACATCAAAATCCGGCTGTCCAATACTCAAATTAATCGGGTCAGGCAAATCTTTAGCGAGATCAAAAATTTTTCTTATGCCGGATGCGTCTATACAGCTCATCCGCTTGGCAATATTCATAATACACTACCTTTCAAATAAACTTGTTCCGTAAGAATCAATAGCAACTATTAAAGGAAACTCTTCAACTCCTAATTTTCTTACCGCCTCAGCGCCAAGGTCTTCAAAAGCAATTATCTTAACGGAACGGATCCGTTTTGACAACAAAGCCCCCGCGCCTCCTACAGCGGATAGATAAACCGCTTTGTTCGCTTTTAACGCATTTACAACTTCCGTCGACCTGCTGCCTTTACCGATTGAAGCCGCTAACCCCATTTCTATTAATTTAGGGGTGAACGAATCCATCCTGTATGATGTAGTCGGACCGGCGGACCCGATTATTTTCCCTTCTCGAGCAGGGGTAGGTCCCATATAATAAATAATCTGGTCTTTTATGGGAAACGGTAAATCAGCGCCTTCTTCTATTAACTGCATAATCCGTTTATGCGCCGCATCCCGAGCAGAATATATTGTTCCGTTTAACAATATAATATCACCAGCTTTAAGTTTTTCTATTTTATCTTTTGTTAAAGGAGTTTTTATATTTAACCGCGCCATTTAATCTCTCCGTTAATCAATCACAAACTGAATTCAATATGCCTCATTGCATGGCAGGATATATTAACAGCCACAGGTAAAGAAGCTATATGTGTCGGATAACTTAACACACGCACACCTAAAGCCGTTGTTTGTCCGCCAAACCCTTGAGGCCCGATATCGAGATCGTTTATTTCGTCTAACAAGTCATTTTCCAACTTGGCAATATAAGGCGTTTCGCTTCTTTCGTCAAAGGGTAACAGCAACGCTTTTTTCGCAAGAAAAGCGACTTTCTCGAAATTACCCCCTATACCTACCCCGATAAATAAAGGCGGACATGGATTAGCCCATGCATCACGCACCGCATCAACCACAAACTTTTCTATCACAGGCAATCCGTCTGCCGGTTTAAGCATAGCTATACGAGACATATTCTCACAACCTGCTCCCTTAGGGACAATAACCACATTAAAGACATCGCCTTCAACTAATTCATAATGTATAACCGCAGGCGTGTTATCGCCGGTATTTACCCTTTCTATCGGATCATTTACAATAGATTTTCTCAAAAATCCCTCACGATACCCTATGCGTATCCCTTCCTGAATCATCTTTTCCATAGCCTCGCCTTTAAATGCAACATCCTGTCCGATAGTAACAAACATAGTTACCATACCTGTATCTTGGCAAATAGGGATATTCTCGGTTTCCGCGATTTTATAATTTTCGATCAACTGCTCAAACACATATTTTGCCACAGGATTTTTCTCGGATTCATAACTTTTAGCGAAAGCATCGGTTATTTTTTTATCAACCTTTATGCACGCCTGCTGAGAAAGCTGAGCTATTTTATCCCTGATATCTGCTGTTTTAATAATTCGCATAAAAAAATTTCCTCAATCCGATATTATTCAGGGCAATAACTTGCGCTATTGCCTTGCGTTTCCCACACTTGGACTTTTCTTAAACACAAATTTTCTTTTTTGACAGCAGGACAAATATTATTGTAAATAACCATGGCAATATGTTCTGCAGTAGGGTTAATGCCTTTAAAAAATTCAAGACCATTTAAATATTGATGGTCTATTCGGCTTAAAAAATTTTCTAAAATATCGTTAAGTTTTTTAAAATCCATCACCATACCGGAAGCATCAAGTTTTTCCCGGGCAATGTATAGTGCTACTTTCCAATTATGTCCATGCAGATTTTCGCATTCCCCGTTATAATCTTCAAGCCTATGGGCGGAACTGAACCCCGATGTTATTTTTATCTCAAACATATTCCATCCTTAAACAATACCTGTCTTAATAATCAATCTTATCCCTGTTCTTGAACCACTTAACCGTTTCATCAAGAGCCTTGTCAAACGAATAACAAGGGTTGTAACCGATTTCTTTTTTCGCTTTTGAAATATCAAAAGTCAAATAGGTATCGAGAAACTTCATCCTAAATTTATTTAATATGGGCGGATTTTTTGATTTTACCGCTTTACTAATAACCTCAAGAACCGCACAAGCTATTTTCGCCGCGAAAACCGGTATGGATTTTTTAGGTTCCGCATACCCTAACTTCAAGGCAAGCAGATTAATAAACTCTTTCCTGCTTATATCGTGTCCATCAGTGATATGATATATTTCGCCTATGGCGTTATCATTTTCACTGGCAAGATATAACGCGTTGACTAAATTTTCTACATAAACAAGGCTTATAGGATTTTTTCCTGACCCGATAAAAATAAATTTTCCTTTTTTCAAAAAAGATACAACTCTCGGAAGCAGCTGCCTGTCTCTGGGACCGTAAATATAGGGCGGCCGCAAAATTGTGCCGGGCAATTTCTTTTCTCTGCATGCCTGAAGTATTTTCTTTTCAGACTCAATTTTCGTATAATTATAATTATCACCTGTATACACATAAGGAGCTGTTTCATTGGCATTAATCTGTTTTCCCATACCAAGCACGGCAAGAGAACTCACCGCAACCATTGTTTTTACTTTATATTTTAAACAAGCATCAATAATATTCTCCGTACCGCCAACATTAATTTTATACATAGTTTCCCTGTCAGCCCAGTCAGAAACCATAGCCGCGCAATGAAAAACCACATCAACACCCTTTAGCGCATTATCAACAGATTCTTTATCCGTTAAATCGCCTTTTATCAAATCTAATTTAAAAGTATTAAGAAAAGACACATCACTGCTTTGCCTTACGAAACACCTAACCTTAGCGCCTTTTTTAATAAGAAACTCAACAAGATGACTTCCCACCAAACCGGTTGCGCCGGTAACTAAATAAGTTTTACCCTTTGTTTTAGGTTCGGTCATTATTAACCTCCTTAATGCAAAAAAATATTAATTTTTATTTGATAAACGGCTTATTTTATCCATGAAAAAAAATTTTTTCAATATATTTCAGTATATTTATAAGATTAAGTTCAACATACTATTATTCAACTATTTTAGCCGGATTGCCCCGCTTATCAAACAGCAGTACCGTAAAATCATCTTTTTCAAGATATTGCGATCCTTCAAGCAGTAATTCAAAGCAATGTTTTCCTACCGATAACCGCACATCATAGTAATCAAAAAGCCGGTCTTTAGAAAACCTTCTTTTTCTATTGATGCCCAACACTTTGTGGTCTACGCTTATTTTATAGCCGTCAACCGCCCTTACGGATACAACCAAAACGGATTCACCGGCAACCGAAAACCCCGTTCGATAAAAACGCACACTGTCTGGACGGAACGGAAAATATTCGTATAAGCTGTAATATGAGGAAGAATAATAAATCTTTTTCCATTTTGTATTTTCGGGCAATGTCTGATCGAGCCCGACAACAAGGGTATCGTCAAGAATAGGGGAAACCATCGGGATATAATCTATATCTTTTATTTTGTTCGGATAACTTTTTGACATCAACCAGTTTCTTAACATATAACCTTTGTTTGCGCGTTCAAGTTTAATGCCAAATTCTGTATCGAAATAATTTATAAACACATCTTTTTCGTTTTGATACATTTTACGGAATCTATCAAGTGCCCTTTTTGCCAACTTATATTTTACGGCAGGCAAAATCGTATCGTTTTGCATCTCTGCGATTAAAAGAAAAATATTATCTATCTCGGTTGACATTTCTTCAATATCTCCCTGAGACCGTAAATTAGCCAGTTTAATTAAACTTTTTGTAAGTTCAACTCCATAATCCAACAAACCGATATATTTTTCTTCAGTTACGGTAACATTTTTTTTATGTGCTTCATTAAGAAGATGTTTTATCTTTGATAGAAATTTTTTATCAAAAACCAAATCCATTCTTTTGCAAGGTACGGATTCGGTTTTATCCTCAAGCATAAAAATTATTTTTTCGATTAAATTTGATGTATTAGGAAACACGCCTGCGCAAAATCTATCTACAATTTTTCTCCACGGATCCGTTTCTCCGGCAAGATAGCAACCGGCTCCGTACAATACCCATGAATTTACTGCCCAATGTTCGTGGGATTCGCTGATTACCCCTTTTATGCCAATCTTTTTATAATACTTAAAATCTTCCTGCAAGGTATGCAGTATAGGCCAGAACCCGAACCATAAAAAATGGCCGTAATATTCACGCACATAAACTTCAGGACACAATTTCGTCCATTTTTCCAAAATTGACCTGAACCTTTTATTGCAAACACATTTTTTTTCGATAAGACTGTGATTGTGGCAAAACTCCCACGGAGTTCGGCATACAACAGGTATTAACGCCGGATTCGGTTTTACTGTTGTCGGAGGATTGGTATAATTTAAATAAGCGTAAAAAGCGAGTTTTTTATCGGGATATACTGCTGTTACGCGTTTTGCCACTTCATTGAAAAATACCATTAACCGATCTGTTATTGAGCCTGATTCTTTATCTAAAGCCCTGCACTTAGCGCATCCGCAAAAACCATACATATCGTTGGGGCTTAAGGAATAGGCGTATACCGACGGATTTTTTTTAAAAAAATCAATACACTTTTGCGATACAATTTCAATCACTTCCTTATTCGAGGTACAGAGCTGATGAGCATTCCTTTCACCGTCTACAAGAGCAAAATATTGGGGATTTTTTTCAAAAAACAGGTCTTTTGGAACTAATTTTTTCCAGTTATGAAAAACATAAATCTCCCGCTCCTTAACCTCGCGCATTCGTTTATGCCATCTTAAGCTGCCGCCCCAATATTGCGTTGCTATATAAAAAGGAAGTTTATAGGAAAAATTTTTCTGCTTATCAAGAAAAGGGTCGGTTATTTTATCAAAATTCACAACAACATCACTTTCAGGCAAATACCACTGGGCATAAAGATATTTTTTTATATACGTATATATAAGATGATTAAAGGCGTCTTTACTTGATGCTTTAAAAATTAATTTATTGTTTTCTCTCGTTATTGACGCGGCGGGCAGTTCGTTTAAATTATCCGGCGGGACAATCTGAAATTGAAAAACCAAATCAGCATTTTTTTTATCTACAAAAACAATTCCTATTTTTTGGAGAATTTTTTTCAGGTCGTCGAAACAATAGTTTAATCCTTTGATATCCGGGGATATTTCAAAGGCAGCCTTTTTATTTACAGGTATTTTGTGAAAATTATTCATATCAATACATCCAGCACAAAAAAAAAGCATCACCGGAATTACATATATTTTTTTTAAATCCATAAAAAAAATCCTTAATTACTGCTCAAGTTTAGTTAATCCGGCATAAGAGGCTACGACTGTCTGCGGTGTTTTATCGCCGTCAAAGAGTATCACAAATTTTTTTGATTTGCCTTTGCCTGTTCCGCCAAGAATCTGTCCTTTTCCAAGATCATAATGGTAAACATAATCTCCGGGTAAAAATTCGTCTATTTGCTGATTAAATTTTTCATCGGATGCCGTAATATCATAATTTACAGGTTTATAATATTTTTTCTGTTTCTTCATTTTTGAAGGCTGTTGCGTCTTCAGATCAGGAATTTCACTTATAAATCTCGACTGCTCGGCATAAACCGGATTGGCGTAAGAAAACCTTTTTTTACTGGATAACAAGTAAAGATTTTCTTTAGCCCGAGTCATCCCCACATAACATAACCGCCGTTCTTCCTCGATCTGCGAAACATCTTCCGTATCCCTGATATACGGCAAAACCCCTTCTTCAAGACCGATTAAAAAAACCAAGTTAAATTCCAGCCCTTTAGCGCAATGAAGCGTCATCAGAGATATTTTATCTTCTTGTTCATCCCATTCATCAATACCCGAACGCAGCGAAACGGTCTGGAGAAAATCTTCAAGCGAAGCTATAGGGTTATTCTTTTTATACTCGTATACCGCCTCAAAAAAAGAACGCACATTATTTACTCTTAGTCCTGCTTTTTCCGCAGTCTCGGCATATTCAAGATAAGGAATATATCCGATTTTATCAAAAAACTGTTCTGTTTCCTGTTCCCAATTTTCATTATCGGCAAACTTATTTTTATAACCGCTTAATAAATCGGATAAAGCGGAACATTCTTTTCTTACTTTTTTACTTAACCCCGCAATATTTTTATTTTCCCTTAAGGCGTCTAAAAAACCTATTTTTTGGGATATGGTAAAATCCACTATTTTTTCAAAACTTTTTTTGCCGATACCTCGGGCAGGGATATTAATAATCCGTTTCCAGCTTATAAGGTCTGCTTCATTAAAGAGTATCCGCAAATAGGCAATTACATTTTTTATCTCTTTACGCTGATAAAAAGGCAGTCCGCCTATTACGCAATACGAGATACCGCGCCGCAGTAAAACATCTTCTATCACTCTGCTCAAGCTGTGCATCCTGTAAAAAACAGCCATATCCCTGTACGGTATTCCTTTTATATAATGCTGTTCAATCAGATCGCAAACCAAATGGGCTTCTTCCCTGTCGGTGTTTACCCGCAACGCTTTTACGTTAGGTCCTTTTTGGTTATCCGTCCACAATCGTTTTTTATGCCTTTCAAGATTATTTTCTATCAGTGAATTTGCAGCAGATAAAATCTTAGACGTAGACCGGTAATTGCGCTCAAGTTTAAAAAGCCGTGCCTCAGGATATGTTTTGTTAAAATAAAGTATATTATCGATATTCGCTCCGCGCCAGCCGTATATGGATTGATCAGGGTCGCCGACAACAGTCAGGTTCTTGTTACTGCCTGCAATCAATTTTAAAAATTCCGCTTGGGCGGTGTTTGTATCCTGATATTCATCAACAAGAATATGCTGCCATTTGTGTTGGTAATAAGCGCGCAAATCGGGATATTGTTTAAGCAGTTTTATCGATTTTAAAATAATATCACCGAAATCAACGGCATTACACTGTGACAATTTCTCATTATAATATTTATATACGGAGTTTAAATTACTGTTGGTTACGCTTTGTTCACTGTCAGGCTCTATTAAATCGTCTTTTTTGCGGTTTATCCATTCAACCGCGTCAGCCGGTTTTTCAGTAATGGCCATATTAGATGATAATTCATCTATCGTATTCTTTACGAGCTGTTTTTGGTCTTGTTCGTCATAAACGACCAAATTTTTTTCAAGACCAATGTAATGTCCATGAGATCGTAAAATTTTCAGCGCCAAGGCGTGAAACGTACCTGTATTTATACTGATGCCTAACGATAAAAGACGCTCTTTCATCTCATCCGCGGCTTTATTCGTAAAGGTAACGGCAAGAATGTGTTCGGGTTGAACATTATCTTTTTGTATTAAATAAACCACTTTAACCATAAGAACACGGGTTTTACCGCTTCCCGCGCCTGCGACAATCAATAGCTGATTTTCCTTAAAAAGAACCGCTTCTTTCTGCTGGGGATTAAGAGTATCAAGCAACGATTCCCATAATACAGGTTCATTATGAAGCGTCATTTGCACGATACCCCACGCAAGCGGCATAAGTTACTAATTTATCTACACCGTCGCAACCACATAAAAAGTTAACCTGATCATCGTAAAAAGCCCCCACCGTAACGCACGCAAGCCCCATAGCTGTGCACGCCAAAGCGCAATTCTGCGTCATATGTTCAACATCAAGATAAATATATCTATAAGCCCTTTGACGATAACGCCATATATATTTTTTCAAATCCGCGAAAAACAATAGCAGCACAGGAATATTGTTAACTACCGGCTGATTCATAAACGCTTCAGCAAAAAATTTTCGGCTGTATCCGTCTGAAAAATAATGAAGCTGATTTTTTTTCTCATCGTATGAAGCGATTCCCTGATTCAATCCATCCACATTGAAAACAGCCGCTATTGTGCTGACCGGATACAAAGCGCCTGCCGACGGCGCGGATCTAAAAAAATACTGCCCTTTCGTGTCGGTTATCCCCTGAACAGACCATAATACGGCGGACAACATATCTTGCGCTAACGATTTATCTTTAAATTCACGGATAGACCGCCTTTTTTCCATTACCTCCAAAACCGGTTTATCAGAATATTTCCGAATGTCCGGTTCGGAAAGCTGAACTAAATATTCGCTTTTTTTTAATGTTTTAAACTCTTCGGCAATAGAATTATTATAACTGGTGAGGTCTTGAAACAGACTGCCTATATTATTGTATATTTCATCCATAGAAAATGTGTTTCTTTTTTCCATAAAAATTTTTCTCCATATATATAAACTACTGTTAAA
>JAGGZS010000285.1 GCA_021161885.1 bacterium | reverse complement strand
CATATTAATGATTTACCAAATTTCATCATGTTCATGACATAATTCCTTTTTAATATTTATATTGCCGGTTAAAAATTATTTATTAATACAAAACTTTTAAAAGTTTACAATTTACAATTTCAGTGGTCAAGCATTTATTGTTCAATTTAGTTTAAAATAAATCATAATTTTTTATTTATAACAAATTCCATTTTAAAATTGTGAATAGCTATTATCAGCAATATGCGGGAATAAATCTTTTATAAACTCATCCGCAACAGCGAAAGCCTGTTCCCTATTTTTAATAAACGGCACGGATAAACGCAAAAACGCCCATCTGTAATTTCTACCATACACGCATCTATCAAGCCCCATTAAGAAAACCCTTTTATAATGCGACGCTGTAATCCTGTTGTTTCCCATAAACCAGTAAAGAACAAGATCCGTCCTGGCTGTTTTACTTTTTCTGAAACTAACCTCAAGCGAGGTCGTTTTTAATGATTTTATAGGATGGTCAACATTAACAGAATGTATGCGTTTGTTGCTTATGCTCCATCCTTGTGAAGGATAACAAACCTCAGGGCGATGGATACTCCGGCGATCTTTACCGCTGAACACAACAACAAGATAAACTTCCCCTACTTCGGGTTTAGAAAAATATCGTTTCATAAAAAGCGTATCTTTCGGCAAAAAACTCTTTTCTTCGGGTGAAACAGGCACATCTTTACCTATCCATCCGTTAAATTTTTCAGGAAACGATTCGGGTGTTAGGTTAGGCGTTTCAAGCGAAGAAATGTTAGACAACAATTTCAAGGCGATAAATCCAAAAATTAATATGATTAAAATTAAACCGCTTTTTTTCCATGCCATGACAACAATTTTCCTATACCTGTTAAAGCTAATAATGCGAATGTGAAAAGAAAAAACCCTGAAAACGAATGAAAAAATCCTAATGCGGCTTCTTTGCCAACCGCAACGGCTATAATTGCAAGCATAATTATACGGAATACATTAGCTATCAACGCGATTGGTATCGCGCACGCAATAATTACAGAGCGTTTCCAGTTTTTTTTCTGAGACAAATATGCGAAAGCAAAACTCAACGCAGTTAAAGATACCAACGATTTTAAACCACTGCATGGAGCCGCTACATCAAATCTAAACACATCTATAATATTTATCTGTGTCCCTGTTCTAATCAATTCAAAACCAAGTATATCAAGTATCCCTGCCGCCCATTTTGATGCAAATATCCGTAAAGGGACACCTATCATGCCGTCGAGAAATTCCATGGGCACCATAAAGATTAGAAAAATAATGGGAAACGATAATTCTGAAAAGATTTTTTTGCCAAAAAGAAACAATACGATTCCAAGCAGCATAATAATAAACGCAACTATGGATATACGCTGCAGGTCGCCTCGTTGAGCTAATATGTGCAGGAGCAAAGAAAAAAGTATCAGGAAAATACCCGCCGTATTTTGCCGGCGCGGCAACTTTTTTAAAATATCTTTTTTAAGCCATATAATATACCCCGAAACCAGAGGCACGAAAGGACCCGGCGTGTAACTTGTGTACAATCGGTCTTTCCATTCGATAACCATATATAAAAACGGCTTTTTGAATAGAAGAAACAACACGCCTACCACGGCTATAAATAATATTTTATCCTGAGTACTTAAAAATTTTTCTTTTTGTACCATAAAAAAACCTATTTTTCGATTGCCGATAAAAAATTCTGTTTATTTTAGCAACCTGTCTTTTTTGAAACAAAAAGCGTCGCCAAGTTTAAAACGCTGTGCCCAGTCCCAGCCGAAAATATTGCCTTCAGGGGCTCTTCTGTATGCGGAAACATAAGTATAAAATTTTGTCCAGATTTTTTTGCTGGTTTGCGGGTACCTTAAAACTAACGGTGAAAAATACGCTCCGTCAATCCGGCCTGCCGTATCGACTATATACTGATAATCATCCTCGCCCCACGGCAGCCATATAGATTTAATGTTTCCATACCATGCGGTGGCCCATGGAATATCGGATATAATCACTGCGTCCTTTGGAATTAATTTAGCTACTTCAAAAATATTTTCTTCCATATATTTTTTTGGCGGTTTATACATATTTTCGTTAAATACTTTACGGGCATACCCCCATACAGTAGGCGAGCAATTTATAATAATAAATAGAGCGACAAGACCAACCTTTTTAAACGGGTCAATTGATTTCGCCTCTACTATAGAATCAAACAAATCAACAGCTATAATTATCACAAGAGGCATAAACGCCAAGAAAACATCTGCTCCCGGCCTGAACAATGATGAAGTTAAAAACACTATAATGTACATAGCAATAACAGCCCATTTAAAGCCTTTGAGCCGTTCAGCGAATCCTTTAGTAAAAAGAGCTACAATAAAAAACGAAGCCAAAAAATTACCGGTTGTTGTCAATAACCCGATATAATTACTTTTTAACCCCAAACCGAATTTCCTTACCAAAAAGAAAAACGGAAGTTCGCCGTTGAAGATAGCATCAACGGTTGAGCGCCAATATAAATTTCCGGAAAACGCCTCGACAAACATTTTATATTTAAAAAATTCCAGCGAGAAAAAAGGATTGCCCATAAGATGGTAATTCCGCATCAGCCATGGACTGATCACCGCTAAAAAAGTAACTACGAACATCAACACATGAAAAATTTTGAATTTTTTTGCTTTTTTAAAAATAAAAATTATAGTTACAACAGCAAAAAGTCCGTAAGAATATCTTGTAAGATAACATAATCCCAGAAACAAACCTATAACAGCAGGCAAAAACAAATTTTCGCCCTTATAATAAGACAGGGCAATCAAAAATGATAAAAACAGGAACAGTAAAAACATATCGGGAAGCGCAGTTATGCTTCGCTTTAAAAGGATTATGTTTGTACAAAAAAACAACATAGCTAAAGTTACAGCTTTTTTTCGCAGAATTCGTGAAGCCAGCCAAAACATAAGCGGTACAGAAAAGACAAAAAACAAGCCCGAACCGAAAAGAATAAGTTTCCTGTCAATTTCATCAGGCGTAGTATTGGGGCGGACAAACATTTTAAGTATTAAAGAAAGGTAATATGAATACAAAGGAGGATTTGTCAATTCCGGATGTTTCTCAAAACTCGGATAATACCTTAAACTTATAGGCCGTATAAAATTAGTTGTATAGCCTTCGCCTATAGATATATTTCTCGCGACCTGAGCGTAATCTATTGCGTCAATACTAGATAACCTAATGGGCTGGCTGGTGAACGACGCGAAACTGCTGAACATCAAAATAACCGCTACAGCAAGCCAGACAATCATCCGTATAGCTTTCGGGCTGAAATTGTCAATACCGACCACAAAATCCTGAACTCTTTTTTCGACGGGTGCAGGCATATTCATCTCCTTTTTAAAAAATGAAATTTTTTTATATTATATTCACT
>JAGGZS010000058.1 GCA_021161885.1 bacterium | reverse complement strand
GGATTGAGATTAGATTGAGATTGAGATTGAGATTGAGATTGAGATTGAGATTGAGATTGAGATTGAGATTGAGATTGAGATTGAGATTGAGATTTCCGTACAGTTTTTTCCTCTTTAATAACCCCTATGCTTTTGAGAAAATCCTCTATTTCATCTTTCGGCGCATGGTATTCGCCGGTTTGAGCGGTTACTTTCTCAGTATGGCTATAAACTGGCGCAGGTTTGGTTTTTGTTTTTGTGTAATCTGTTTTATCGTTTACCGGCTCAGGTTTATTTTTTTGTACAGGCTGTTTTTTTTGAGCGTTTTCAAGAATTTTACTTATAATAAATATAGATAAAAAGATGATAAGACCGATAAGTTTTTCCATCGCGTAAACCTCATAAAAAATTTTATTTATTATATTTATTTCTTTTTAGGATTTTTTTTATCCGGTTTGGCGATTGATGACCGCATTTGGGTATCAGCCATTATATTTTTCATTGTGTAATAATCCATAATGCCGAGATTGCCCGACCTAAACGCTTCGGAAATAGCCAGAGGTATTTGGGCTTCCGCCTCAATAACTTTAGCGCGCATCATTTGCACACTCGCTAAATGTTCCTGTTCAGCGGCGACAGCCATTGCCCTGCGTTCTTCCGCTTTCGCTTGAGCGATACGCATATCAGCTTCAGCCTGTTCGGCCTGCAGTTTAGCGCCGATATTTTTTCCCACATCCACATCGGCTATATCAATAGATAAAATTTCATAAGCAGTACCTGTGTCAAGCCCGCGCGCCAACACGTTTTTTGAAATCAGATCAGGGTTTTCAAGCACTTCTTTATGGCTATTGGCAGACCCTATGGAGGTAACTATACCTTCACCGACTCTGGCTATAATTGTGTCTTCCGTAGCGCCGCCGACTAATCGTTCTATATTTGTACGCACTGTAACTCTGGCTTTAGCTTTCAGCTGAATACCGTCTTTAGCGACTGCGTCAACGGTATCTTTAGCATCGTCGGGTTTAGGACAGTCTATGACTTTAGGGTTGACACTGGTTTTAACCGCTTCAAGAACGTCTCTTCCCGCAAGGTCTATAGCTGCCGCGCGGGGAAAAGGTAAAGGGATATTGGCTTTATCAGCGGCTATAAGAGCTTGTACTACATTATAGATATTGCCTCCCGCCAAAAAATGAGCTTCAAGCTGGTTTGTAGATATGTCAAGCCCTGCCTTAGCTGCCATAATCTGAACCTTTACAATAACTTTAGGAGACACTTTTCTTAAGTTCATCATAAACAAAGTCGGTATGCCTATGGGCACACCGGAAGCAAGAGCTTGAACCCATAAGCTCAAATAACGCATAACAACACTTAAAAGAACTATAACAACAAGCAGTATAATTCCGATTAAAACAAACTCAACAGGCATAAAAACCTCCTTTTTAAAATTTACGGTTTACTTCTTACAATAATGTTATTGCCTTCAATCCTGATTATTTCTATTTGTCGGTTTTTCTGAATAAACGCTCCTTCCGTTATAGCCTCATATCGTTTACCGCCGATTAAAATTTTTCCGGTAGGGCGTAAAACAGTATAAGCTGTTCCTTGTTTACCGACTAACAAATCTAAATTATCTATTTCAATTTTCATATTCTTCTCATTTGCGTTTAAGAACAATTTTTTTCTAACAGGCAATAAATGGGCGAATTTCATTACGAGGATAATTACCGTCATTACCGCGCAAGCTAAAACAGTGAGATAATATATTCCTATTCTAAACCCGAATTCTATGAAACAAATGATTAATGACGATAAAAGAAACATTGAGCCGATTAATCCTAAAATTCCGCCCGGCACAAAAATTTCAATGCCAATTAAAATTATTCCCGCTGTCAGGCAAAAAACAAATGCGCTTATCATACAGATACGTTCTCCTGAACAAAAATTTTCTTTCCTCTTACTTCAATAACTTTTATAGGTTTACCTTGATCAATGAACCCCTCGTCAGATATAACATCCACAATTTTTTTGCCGAACTTTGCTTTGCCGGTAGGTCTTAAAATAGATATAGCCGTACCGCAAACACCTAATAAAATATCATAATCGTTTGTGTTGTCTACAAAACCTTTCTGTCCGGTCAACCGTGTTTGAAGAAATATTTTTTTGCCGATAAAAGATTTAGGTAAAAATTTAGCCAAAAGCATAGAGCATATAAAAAACATAATCATTACCAACGAAAACTGGACTGCCCAACCGCGGGCGAGCGAAAATTGCCACGGCAATCTCGGAATGACAAACGACTGCGACGCCAGATAAAAACTTACAAATATAAAAATAATACCCGTGATGCCGGTAATGCCGAACCCGGGTATAACAAAAATCTCAAGCAGTAAAAAAACAATGCCAACCATAAAAATTATTATATCAGTATATGAGGCTAAACCTATAACAAAATTACTTCCGAAAACCAGCCCGAAACAAATTATCGCCACTATACCCGGCAAACCGAACCCAGGGACCTTAAATTCCGTAAAAAGAGACATTAAACCTAAAAATAAAAGAAAAGGCGTTGCCTTGTGTATTAATC
>JAGGZS010000158.1 GCA_021161885.1 bacterium | reverse complement strand
ATTTAACACTCTTTTTTATATGATTTTATTTCGCAACACTCCCATAATATACTAACACAATATAAAAATAACATACAAAATAAAAAATTATTTTTGTTAATTAGAATCATAAGGAACCGTTTAAGAATATTAAAAAAACTCAGCTTGCCATGAGGATTTCAAACTCTTCGGGGATTTCGTTGTTGTCACGGTACTCGTGGAGTTTGTTGCGCAACGTGCGGATACTTATCTCTAACATCTCGGCGGTTCTGGTCTTGTTCCAGCAATTGGCTTTTAAGGTTTTGAATATAAGCTCTTTTTCCATCTCCCTGATGGATTTTCCTATTTTTAAACCTGAATTTTTCGATCCGCAAGTATCGGATTTATTCATATTTATCGAACCGATAACATAAGACGGATTATGCTCGCCCGGCAACAGTATTTTTCTGTTGCCCAGCACAACAGAGCGTTCCACAATGTTCTCTAATTCACGCACATTACCCGGCCATGAATAATTTTTCATTTTTTGTAATGTATCGGCATCAACCTTAAACGGTTCCGTTCCGTTTTCACCGCAATATTTTTGTATAAAAAAATCGCACAACGCTTCAATATCTTCAGGACGATCCCCTAACGGATCAAGAAGTATCGGCACAACGTTAAGGCGATAGTACAAATCTTCCCTGAAATTCCCGTTTCTCACTTCGTTTACCAAATCACGATTGGATGTAGCGATAATCCTCACGTCCACGTTAATCGTTTTCTGTCCGCCGACCCGTTCAAATTCCCGTTCCTGAATTACCCTCAACAATTTTGCCTGCAAATGTATAGGTATTTCCGATATTTCATCAAGCAGTAACGTGCCACAGTTAGCCAGCTCAAACCTGCCTAACCGCCGATTAGCCGCACCCGTAAACGCCCCTTTTTCGTGTCCGAAAAGCTCGCTTTCCATCAGATTTTCAGGTACGGCGGCGCAATTAAGTTTGATGAACGCTTTGTTTGCCCTATCGCTTAAAGAATGGATCGCCCGCGCAATAATCTCTTTACCTGTTCCGGTTTCACCTTGGATTAAAACAGTCGCTCTTGTAGATGCTATTTTCTTGACTGTGCCAAGTATCTCAATCATAGATTTGCTTTGAACAACCATATTGTTATAATTATAATTTTTATTAATCTCGCGTTTCAAATATCTATTTTCATTAATGAGTTCACGCCGTTCAACCAGTTTTTTAAGGATAATTTCGATCTGATCAACCGCAAAGGGTTTTAGGAGATAATCAAAAGCGCCGCATTTCATCGCCTCGACCGCTGTTTCGATAGTGCCGTAAGCGGTCATTACGATAACATCGGTTTGTTTAAACTGTCCTTTGACTCGTTTAAGCAGTTCAATCCCGTTCATTTTCGGCATTTTTATATCTGTAAATACCACATCGAAATCGTCTTCATCGCTTAAAACATCTATTGCCTGAAACCCATTTTGTACAGACATAACGGTTATACCGCACCGCTGGAGTGTTTCCTGAAGAAACCTGCGCATTAAAATTTCGTCATCAACAACAAGAGCACGCTCAATGATCATACAGCCGCCTCCTCAAATATGGAAATATTGTTCGGCAAAAATATTGTAAACCGCGTTCCCCGTCCAATCTGAGAATTCACGGCTATTTTCCATTCATGTTCCTCGATAATTTTATAAGCGGTAGAGAGTCCTAATCCTGTCCCGTTTTCTTTTGTCGTATAAAAGGGATAAAATATTTTTTCTTTCGTATCAGGATCGATACCCTCGCCTTGATCGGATATGGACAAAGCGTACCAAAATTTTGAGCCGTTATTTTTGTCATCAAATTCACTAAAAAAATCTGCTTCGTAAAAATCCAAAGAATTTTTAGTAAACAGTAATGTGCAATCATCAACCTGTCTTTTAAGTTTTCCCAACCTATTGCATGTAATTTTGATTATGCCCGGTCTTTGCGCTGCCTGAAGGCTGTTAGACATCAAATTCCATATAACCTGCTGGAAAAGAATACGATCCGCGGTTATAACCGGTTCAAACAGTCTTGAGAACTCAAGCTGAACCCGTACAGTCGGCGTACGCGTAAGGTTTATATTATTACACACCTCAAGCACCGCTTCGCGTACAGAAAAAGTGTTTTTCTTTAACCTGATTGGTCTGGCATAATCAAGCAGGCTGGTTACAATATGGTTAACGCTTTTTACGCCTTCCATGATATATTCGGCAAGGCGTTTATTATCGGCATCATTTTGCAATGTTCTCGCAAGCAAAGAGGCGAAGCCCTCGATTCCTCCGAGAGGGTTTCGTATTTCATGGGCCACTCTTGCCGCCATCTCGCCTAAAGCGACAAGCCTATCGGCGCGCCGCGCTTTTTGCCGCAGTTTTTTAATTTCCCTTAAATC
Organism: bacterium; assembly: GCA_021161885.1. Lineage (GTDB taxonomy): Bacteria > Auribacterota > Auribacteria > Auribacterales > Auribacteraceae > JAGGZS01. The sequence goes on along the minus strand of JAGGZS010000158.1, from coordinate 7,769 downwards.
CCGCATTAAAATAAGATACCCGATTTTATTTATACTGCCGTTTTTTATATCCGTACAGGTTAGGCTTACCTCAATTTCATATCCGTTTTCACAGATCACTACGGTTTCAATATCAGCGCATAACCCTATATTATCAAACCAATCAATCATATTAACATTTGAATTTTTCTTAATTACAATGAGGCGGTCAACTTTTTTATTATAAAAATCATTGGCTTTTATATGGAACAGTGTTTCAGCCTGTTTATTTATAAGAATAATATTCAAATTCAAATCTACTGCAACAACCGCAGTGGAAATACTGTTAAGCACATTTTCAAGATGGCTTTTTATATGGTCAACTTCCGTAATTTTTTGTTGAAGCTGATTATTTTTATTCTCAAGCTCTTTATTGATAGAGGCTACTTCGTCTTCTAATTTCGAATACGCTTGCGTTAATTTTTGAGTATTATCGTTAAAAAAAGATAATGCGCTGTTTAATAATTCAACCGGGTCGTTTATGTTACCCGTATCTTTTTCGACCATATCACTCACCTGCTAAAAGTTTTATATGCGTTAACAGCATTTTTTGGATTTGCAAAAAATGAGGGTTTAGCGACTACTGTCCCTTGCAGAACCTGCTCATTTTGAGTATCTGTCAGGACCAATTGTTCAAGCAGCTCCCCTATTTCTTTTGCGCAGCAGTCAATGGTTGCCTGATAAACATTATCCAGCTCCATCTGTTCAATAACATTCCTGAAGGGAGCAATATCTTTCTCTATACCCTGAACCTTGCTTAGCAATTGTTCTTTTTGGTAAAGCAGTTCGATAACATTATTTAATCGAAGCGGTTTATTTGCCAGAATATTCTTTTCTTCACAAGAAAGATTAAGCATTTCCCGATAAAGGCTTTTCTGGTCATTCAGTTTTTTTATAAATTCCGGTATATCTTTTTTGGGTTTAAAAATCATAAAAAATCAGCTCCTTTTATGAAACAGACACAGGTTCTTTGTCTGTAACTAAACTTTTTTTGTACGCACACTCGATAACAAACTGCCCGTCAATCACAGCACACCCTTTGAAATAAACGCACTCATCATTGCACTCCATATGGTTTATAAGGCTGTTAATGTCTTTACACATCAAGGTGTTGTTTTTTACCGTAATTTTCATAGAGCCGCTCCTTACATATTTTTAACTTTTGAAAACCGTTTATTCCATTCGATATTTTTCAAATCCCATGATGCCTGTTCGGATATATTAAGTTCAGGATACTCATTTTTAAGCTGCATATATAATTCCTCAGCCTTCTCATAATCTTTAGAGTTCTCATAACATTTACCTATTTTATACAAAACCCATGCCCGGTCGGATGAAGAAATATCAAGAACCGCTATTTTTTGGTACATTTGCGCCGATTTATTAAAATCGTTTTCTGCAAAATAACCTTTTCCAAGAGCAAAAAGAGCCTCGGTTTTGAGTTCATTAAGCACTTTTTCTTCATCTTCAGTAATAACAATTTTTTCTTCTTCTTTTTCCCTGATATCAGGATCGACGGTAATTGCGGTGTTTATTATTTCGATAGTGGAATCAAAATAATGTGTTGCGGAATCAAACTTATTTAGTTTGACAAGTATCTGTCCAAGCATAAAAACCCCTTGCGCCTGCATTACAATATTTTTCTTCTGATGTTCAAGATTTAAAAACGCTTCAAAAGACAACCTGTATTTTTCAAGATAAAACAGGCTCATACCCATATAATATTGTTCTTCAACCTCATAATCATGAGGCAGGGAAAACCCTTTACAAATATCCACCACCTTTTGGTATTCTTTGCTGCCATAGTAAAGTTTACATAACAAGTAGCATATTTCATTTTTCCGTGTTCTATCCATCTTTGTATCAATAAGTTTTTCAAAATTTTCAATAGCCATTTCAGACATACCTAATTCAACGCAAGATTTGCCTAAATGATAAATTGCGTCGTTTGCGGTTGAAAATTCAGGCGATGTTTTCAACGCAGAAAAATAAGCGGCTGCGGCATCTTTGTAACTGCCGTTTTTGTAATACGAATCGCCTAAAGCGAAAAGCGCTTCATGCCCAAACTCATTATCAAAGGAATGATCTTCAATCAGCTGTTTAAGTATTTCCTGTTCTCTATCTGATTCACCCGTTTGCCCATAACACATAGCAAGATAATAAAGGGATTCAAAGTAACTTTTTGAATGCATATAGCGCTGAATAATTTTATTCAAGTTCCAAATAGCCTCAAAATAATTGCCTTCATCCATATATAGTTTAGCAACCTGAAGCAGGCTTTTCGATATAATATCCACATCATTGAAGTAGCCGGATACATTTTCGTAGGTTACAATAACCTTTTTCTTATTGCCTTGAAGCCTGTAACAATCGGCTATGTTTTCATAAGCCTTATAAGAAAACTCATTCATAGAATATAAATCAAGGACTTTGTGAAACAAACTAAGGGCTTTTGTATAATTTTTTTCCTGCTTATAAATCAAACCAAGTTTAAAACGAGCCTCAAGGGTTTTTCCGCCAATTCCCGCTTTTGAGATAAATCGCTCGAAATAACCTTTAGCTTTTTGGTAATCATTGGTTGAGAAATAGTAATCGCTGATTATATATAAGGCTTCATTATAATATTTTGAATCCGGGAACTGCTCGGTAAGCAGTGAAAGATACTTAACGGCTTTTTTTCTATGGAACTCTATTCGTGCTTGTCCGGTTATAATTTCAGGTATATTTTTAAGTTCAAATTGCTCGTTTATGATTTCATAAATACGTTCTTTTTGCTGCTGCAAAGAAAGCGGCGCAGGGTTTTGTTCAGATATGCCCAATGTTTGCGGCGTATCTTCAGCAATAACCTTATTTAATCCAAACACCAGAAAGATAAAACAAATAATTCCAATTTTTCTCATCGTTTTTTCTTAGCTTCTTGTTCCTCTATAATTTCGGCTTCGGCAATATGTGATTTCGCCATTAAAAAAATCGATTGTTCCAACACATCCTGAGATTCGGTTTTATGGATTAACCCCAAAATTATTTCATTAGCTTTTTTCAACCGTTTGCGTTTAACAAGCAATGCCGATAAAGACAATTTAGCGTCCTCAATATAGCGCGATTCCGGAAAATTATTAATAAACACTTCATAATCTGTCATTGCGCTTAATTCATATCCAAGAAATTTATGACAATTGGCTACCTGAAAATACCGCCGCACTTCCTGTTCATCTTTTTTTGTTTGAGTAGCGGCAATAAGATAAAAAAACAGAGCGTCTTTATATTTAACTTTATCATCGGTATATTTTGTAAAAAAGAAAAAATCGCCGATGGAAGTTATTGCTTCACAGGCAAAATTTCGGGTCATAACCTGTTCCGCAGCCGTTTTCAATATATCATGGGCATCATTGTATAACCCGCGTTCCATTTTGTTTTTAGCGCGGGCAAAAGCATTGTCAAAATCACGGCGGGTGTATAACTGCTTCGCTTTAACATTAAATATTTTTTCACGAAATGTGTAACAATAGTATCCAAGCGGAACCGATAGCAGCAGCAGTGCCGTTATTACGATAAGAACACCTATAATATGATATTTTATATTTTTCAAACCATTCATTAATCCAAAGCCTCATTAGAGTTGATTGCCCATAATAGCCGTTTTTCAATGTTGCCAACATTATCGCCGCAGCTAAGCAGGGCTTCTTCTTCTGTATGAAAAATATCTATAATTTTAATTAATCCGCATATTTCAAAAAGATTTTTTACGTCAGGTTTAATTCCAAAAACCTTAAGGTCGCCTCCCTTTTTCCGCAATAAGTCGGCTGAGTACCCTATCGCGCCTAAACCGCGGCTTGAAATAAATTCCACATCCGATAAATTCAATATAACTTTCAAAGTATTTTTCTTTATTAAAGACAAGATAACATCCCTAAACTCATCTACCGTATCGAGGATAACATCGTCTAATATATTAAGTATGATAACATTATCTTTTTTGTTTATATTTATTGACATTAAACAAACCTTTACGCGCTTAATACAGGTGTCTTTATATTTTTTTCAAGCACAACTTTAGTGCCTTTGCCGATTATACTGTCTATATGAACTGCGTCCATTAGTTGTTTCATAAGAAAAATACCTCTTCCGGACTCTTGAATCAGCCCCTCATAAGTAGCATTATCCGGTTCCCGGTAAGAATCCATATCAAAGCCCGCGCCGAAATCTTCAATGGTTATGATTAACCGGCCCGATTCAATTTTAAAAGTAACCACAACTTCATTTTTAGATAATTTTTCTTCAGGATAAGCAAAGTACAAAATATTTAGTAAAGCCTCGTGAATAGAAGATATGATTTTATACCGTTGGCTGTATGACAGTTGAACAGCCCTTAAAAAATCTTCAGCCGCCGACCTTATAAGGACAAGGCTGTCATAAGATGCGGCACAGCGAATTTCTTTTTCTTTACAGAAAACAGGTCCGAAATAAAAAGACATAACCGTAACATCATCTTCAAGATTATTTGATTCGCTTACGAAATGGCTGTAAAGCGTTTGCGCAAGAGAATATTTTTTTTCCGGCAGTACATTCTGCACCCATTGCTTAAGTATAGAATACGGATTCTGCCTGTTGAAAGACTGTTCTATTAACCGTATAAGCCCGTCAGTAAAAAGCAGGAACATATCGCCGTGCTCGTATGTTATTGTGGAGACTTTTAAATCGATAGAGTCGAATAAACCTAAAAATATCCCGTTACCGCCCAACATATTTGAGTTAGACATATCGTTATGGTTGAAAAACAAGGGTTTTTCATGTCCGGCGTTAACGAATTCCAAAACGCCTTCTTTTATATCAACAATACCGAGAAAAAGGGTAATCGGTATCCCGTGAACCCCTTGATCATGAATAATTTTATTGACCGCTGTCAATATTCCGACCGGGTCATGGCAATGGGCGGCTTCAGCGCGGATAAGGCTTTTTACCATAATCATTACCATTGAACCGTTCAATCCTTTTTCGCCGATATCTCCGATGGTTATTAATACCTTATTTTCATTTAAATAAAAATAATCATAAAAATCGGCGCCGAGCCCTTCCTTAGGCACAGTTTTCACATCAACGGATATACTTCCCAAAACAGATTCTCCGCTCGGTAAAATTTTTTCCTGAATATCCAAAGGTTTACTCTCGGGACGGATAATTTTTTCTGTTTTACCGTTGAGCAAAAAATCAGCGGATAATTTTTTTTCCCCGGCGGCAACAGCCCTTTTTACGATATCTTTAACATTATCTATTTGAAACGGTTTTTGAATATAATCAAAAGCTCCGAGCCGAACCGCTTCAACAGCGGTTTCAAAATTTCCATAAGCGGTTATGATAACAACCTGAGCAGTTGATGAAATTTCTTTAATCTTGCTTAATAATTCTATACCCGAGATTCCGGGCATTTTTAAATCGCTCAAAACCACGTTCGCAGGTGATTTAGCAAACGACTTAAGCCCTTGTTCTGCTGTAAAGGCGGTTTCAACCTCATACCCTTGGTCAAGCAACGCTTCTTCCAATGCGAAAACAATGCTTTTTTCATCATCGACGATTAAAATTTTATAATTTTTATCACTCATTTTTATTACCTAAACTCGCGCCGTCATTATCAGGTGATTTTCCTGTTCTTACAGAACCATTATCTTTTTCTGTACGATGTACGATGGGATAAACCATATTATCATTATATCTATTTGATAAATCGTTACTGTCAAAATCAGCTACGCTTTGGATGCCCATTTTTTCTTTTAATTTGTCTAATTCAAGGCCTTCAACAGTCCAGTCTTCATATTCAAGTGTTGGACGTGAAATTTTCAGCACCATGCCCGGATAAATAAAATCCGGATCAGCTATTTTGTCTTGGTTAGCGTAATAAAGTTCTATCCATTTTAAATTGTTGTCATATATTTGTTTTCGGCCGGCTATCCGCCATAAGGAATCATTCTTTTTTACTTCGTACCAGATTGGGTACTGAGATTCGCGCAGCATCTTTTTCCTTAAAATTGCCATTCTAAAATTAGTCAATTTCTGACCTAATGCGACATATCTAAACTCCGCATCGATAGCGCGCCTTTGCATTGCATTAAAATCGTTTTCTTTTTCTCTTACCATTTTTTCAAAAGAATAAAGCCGTTCATGCAAAACCCTGTTCTCTTCCTCAAGGACACTTTTGCGTTTAAGTTCTAAAAAATATTTTTTCCTCAAATTTTTCAATTCCAAAAGCGGTGATTCTTCTGCAACAACATGTTCCTGCACACCGTATGTAGAAACGCCATTAGTAAGATAGCCGCCGGGCTGCGGCATTTCTTCAGGTTCGGGTTTAGATTCGGATTCAGGTTCAGCACCGTCTTCTTCGGTATAAATTAAAGCGGCATCTTCATCGTTAAGTATCATATCGCCCTGTGGAGTGTTTGGAGCGGAAGATTGTTGCGGAAAAGATGAAAAAGCCATTCCCAGCAAAAGTGCCGAGATTAAAATAATTGAAAAATTAAACCGTTTTATCAGCATCATTAACACACCTCATTGATCTCATTAAAATTGTACAGTATTAAATATGCAATATTTATGCCATATTGCAAAAATTACTATTGTAACGATTAATAGGTGATGCAGAGACTATTACGTTAATAGACATTGTAAACTGTTCTATATATTGTGGTGTTTTCAAACAAGCGCTATTGCTTATCTACAAATAATTTGAAGAATAAGAAACTAAAAAAAATTATGACCGTTCAAGATTATATTTTTTAATTTTCGTATATAATGTAGTTCTGTTAATCCCGAGTTTTTTCGCGACTAAATTTTTATTCCATAAAAGGCGTTGAAGCGTCTTTTCAATGAGCCATTTCTCCATTTCTTCCAGTGTTAAATCCTCATTAACGGCAGCCAACTGATTAACCGGAGAAGGTAATCTTTCAATTACGGAATTAATGCTCAAATCCTCCGGCATTAATATATCTTCGCTTTCGAGAAGGATAGCTCGTTCAAGCACATTTTTAAGTTCCCTGACATTACCCTTCCAATTATAAGATACCAACAAATTTTCCGCCAGCGGATTTATTTTAGTAACTGATTTATTAAAATCAAGGTTAAACTGGTTTATAAAAAATTTAGCAAGCAGTAAAATATCTTTTCCTCTATCCCTTAAAGGGGGGCATTCAACACGCACAACGTTAAGGCGGTAGTACAAATCTTCCCTGAATTGCCCGTTAGTGATTGCTTTTTCAAGGTCTTTGTTGGTAGCTGCGACAATTCTTACATCAACATATATTTTTTTTGTGCCGCCGACACGTGTGAAATTTTTTTCTTGAAGCACCCTGAGTAATTTTGCCTGCATAGCGGTTTTCATATCGCCTATTTCATCTAAGAAGAGAGTGCCGCCGTTAGATAATTCAAAAAGCCCTTTTTTCTCTTTCTTGGCATCAGTAAAAGCCCCTTTTTCATGCCCGAACAATTCGCTTTCAAGCAGTTCGTCAGGAATAGATGTGCAATTTATATCTATAAACGGTTTTAAACGCCGATTGCTTGCGTAATGTATAGCTCTTGCGACAAGCTCTTTGCCGGTTCCGCTTTCTCCTTGTATAAGAACCGTAGTGGCTTTGCTTTCCACAATTTTAAGGATAGTGCTTTTTAATTTTTTTATCACTGGGGAATCACCCATAATTTGTTCAAGAGGATTATTTACTTTCTGTCTGAAGCGTTCAACTTCCTGAAGCTGCTCAAGTTCTTTT
>JAGGZS010000071.1 GCA_021161885.1 bacterium | reverse complement strand
GGATGTTATAATGCCTACATACGAATATGAATGCAAAGATTGCCATTTCAGGTTTGAAAAATTCCAAAGCATGAATGCTGAACCCATATCCGTCTGCCCCGAATGCGGCGGGCACGTCAAAAAATTAATCAGTACAGGCGCGGGCATAATTTTTAAAGGATCAGGGTTCTACTGCACAGACTATAAAAAAACAAAAACAACGCCTGAACCAAAACCGAAAAATAATGCCTGTAAAGAATGCTGCAGCTCAAATAAAACCGACAAATGCCCTAAACAAGACGGGAACTAATTTTTTAACTAATGACTCAAACTGGAAAAAAGACAGATTTACGGCGCAAACCCACACACGAAATAGATGATGTTTTCTTGCCTTATACAATATCATTCATAAAAAAAACCATCCTCAGCGCTTCAGGTAACGAAATATTTTTCATCGGCACAACCAATTGCAACGGCTGCATAGACACGGTTAAAGTTTATGCAAAAGGCAACCGTAATGAAGTCCCTGCCATACTTAATTCGGTCAAAGCGGGCGACGTGATAATACATAACCATCCCTCAGGCAAGCTGACCCCGTCCACTGCCGACCTTGATATCGCTTCGGTTCTCGGCAACAAAGGAGTCGGCTCTTATATCGTTAATAACGACTGCACAGAATGTTACGTAATTGTTTTCCCTGAAGAGAAAAAAACATTATCGCGTCTTGACTCCAATTCACTCTCGGCTATGCTCGAACCGGAAGGCCTGTTTTCAAAAAAATTTAAGGGATACGAACACCGTCCGCAACAGGTAAATATGTTAAAAACAGTAGTTGAGTCTATCAACGATTCAAAAATATCAATGATAGAAGCCGGTACAGGTACGGGCAAAAGTATGGCTTACCTGCTTCCTTTAGTAAAATGGGCAGTAACTAACAAAGAACGGTGCGTAATTTCAACCAACACAATAAATCTGCAGGAACAGCTTGTCTACAAAGATATCCCCGCCTTAAAAAAAATTATTGGCGATAACTTCATAACCTGCTTAGTTAAAGGGCGTAGTAATTATCTATGTAAACGCAAACTGAAAATGGTGTTAAAATCGCCGGAAAATTTTATAGACGAAGATCAGCTCGAAGAATTGTTTGAATTAGAAAAATGGACTCAAAAAACTGCTGACGGCAGTTTATCGGATATAAATTTCGTGCCTGATAACGATTTATGGTCTAAAATATCGTCGGACAGCGAATCATGCCTGCGCGCCAAATGCGCTAATTTCCAAAATTGTTTCGTAACAAAAGCAAGGCGCAAAGCTAACGCCAGCGATATTCTTATAGTAAATCATCATTTATTGTTCGCCGACATTGCCATAAAAAAAGAAATCGGATTTGCGGGCGATATCGGTATACTGCCCCCATACACAAGAATAATTCTTGATGAGGCACATCATATAGAAGACGTTGCCACAGCGTATTTTGGTGAAAGGGTAACTCAACTCGGGCTAATGAGGTTCATAGGCAGGTTATACCGCGTAAAAGGCAAAAAGCAAAAAGGATTGCTTGCGGCTTTATTGCGTCAATTGTCTAAATTACCGAAAAAACCAGCTGAAAAAATCGAGTCTCAAATTTCCGGTGAGTTCATAAACGGATTAGAAATTCTTGTTAATTCCATAAAAACCTTTTTTAGAGACCTTTCTTTTTTCTTAACAGATAAGCAAAAAGACAGCAAAGAAAGCAAATGGCGAATCACAAACGGGAAACCAAATATAAAAGACTGGGACAATGCGCTGAGCGAACCGCTTCTATCTATGCACGGCGAGGCAAGACGATATTTTAAGGCAATGAAAGATTTTCTGCTTAATGTATCGGAATGCGCCGCATTCCATAATGTTGACTTAAGCGATACGCTTATAGAGCTGAACGCGGTATGCGCAAAAATAGAACGGACAATATCGACAATTGAATTTATTTTATTATCGAAACAAGAAAACCCACCGCCCGATGTGCGGTGGATTGAACGCACAAAAAGCAGGAAAATACAAATATATTCCGCTCCCATAAGCGTATCCGAATCAATTTACGAATATGTTATATCAATGTTTCCGAGCATTATTTTAACTTCAGCCACTTTAACTATTGAAGGTAAATTTGAGTTTTTATCCAATCGGCTCGGAATGAATTTCGTAGAAAAAAACAGGCTGAAAACAGAACTGATTTTATCTCCGTTTGATTACAAAAGACAGGTTGCCATTGGGTTGCCGACCGATCTTCCGAGTCCTGATTTGTTTTCGTTTGAGCCGGCTTTGGCTGAATATATCGCGGAAATTTTAAAGGTTACCAAAGGCGCTGCTTTTGTGCTGTTTACATCGTTTAATTTATTAAATTCCTGTTTTAATCGGGTATTGAAAATAAAAAAGGATACCGAACTTCTTTTTTTAAAACAAGGCGATGAACCCCGCCATTTGCTGTTAGAAAAATTCCGTAAAGACAGGCGGTCTGTCTTATTCGCCACGGACAGTTTCTGGGAAGGAGTTGATGTCAAAGGCAAATCTCTTGAATGTGTTATATTAACCCGTTTGCCATTCAGAGTGCCCACCGATCCGGTTGTTGAGGCGCGGGTAGAATATATAAAAAAGAACGGCGGCAATCCGTTTATGGATTATATCGTACCGCTTGCCGTAGTAAAATTCAGGCAGGGATTCGGCAGGCTGATAAGGACAACAACAGACAAAGGATGTGTTATTATATCCGATAAACGCGTAATGACAAAAAGTTACGGCAAAAAATTCCTCAATTCCCTTCCCGAATGCGCTTATATCCGCGATACATCTAAAAAAGTAATTGAAGATTTATCCGTTTTCTTTTCTGATTTTTCTTTATAAACAAAACCGTATTAATATGTAATAACTTTTTTTCGAGTTAGGAAAAAGAGTGTTTCGCGTTATCTTTATCGTAAAGATTTTTTTTTATATACCGATATGAATTAATGGAATAATACAATTAAAAAAATTCAATACCCGATATATTTTTAGGATAAATTAATATGGCGCAAATGAACGGCCGAAACGATTTAAAATCTTTCAATACAAATCTTGTGCCTTATTACAGGTTTAATAACTATGTAGTAGGCGAAACAAATAATTTCGCTCTCGCTTTTGCAAAGGCTATAAGTGAAACACCCGGCAAAGAGTATAATCCTCTTTTTATTTACAGCAATGTCGGGTTAGGCAAAACACATCTTATAAATGCTATCGGCAATGAGGTTCTTGAAAAATATCCTGACAGCAAAGTATATTATATTTCCTCTCATTATTTTGAAGCTGAGCTTGTTGAGGCAATTCAGTACGGTAAAATAGAGGAATTTCGAAACCGTTATATTGATCTGGATTTATTAATATTGGATGATGTCCAGTTTCTGGCCTCAAAAGAGTCTGCCCAGCAAGAATTTTTCCACACTTTCAACGAATTGTTCAACAAGAGCAAACAAATAGTAATAACATCAGACCGCCCTCCAAGCACTTTGTCAACTCTTGAGGAACGTTTGCGTTCAAGGTTCGAGGGGGGAATTATAACTGAAATACTCATTCCTAATTTTGAAATCAGGCAGGCTATATTACGCAAAAAGCTCGAAGAAAAAGGGATTCTCGTGCCTGACGAAGTAATCGGGTTTTTATGCGAAAACATTAAAGAAGACATAAGAAAACTCGAAGGCGCTTTAAAAGAAACTATTGCTTATTCAAAACTTACAAATCAGCTTGTAAGCATTGAATTGGCTAAACAGGTTATCAAACAAAAACTCGCCTACAGCACTAAAACCGAAGATTATCCGCTGTCGGCAAAAGACAAAGAAAATGTTACTAAACCGAGAACATCGGTTTATCCGGTTATTGATCTAAAGTCGACAGACGATAAAACGCAGGACAATAAAAAACCCGATACCAAACGAATAGCGTTAAATATAAATCTTGACTTGCCGCCTACCCCGAAAAAGAAAAAATCGCTAATCAAACAAGCACCTAAGAATATAGCTTTGGCTTCTTTGCAGAATAAGGGTTCATCCGTGCCTGATAAAGATAAAAAAAAATTGGCTGAAATAGCTGATTCGTTTTCAGGCATAAATTCCGCAGGCCAGACCGTAGCGGTTAACAAGAAAGACATAGAAAAAGAAAAAATTTCAAATTCTAAATTCAATAAAAAAGATAATGACTCCGACTCTTACCTTAAATCTTTACAAGACAGTATGGTATCTGACGGCATATCGTTAACATCGGCGTTTGCCAATCAAAGTATTGAACAGCAGCTTCAGGCAAAATTGCAAAGCAATCTTAATCTCCCGCCCAAACTTGCCCCTGAATCGACATCTATAGATGAACAAAAAAAAGAATCATCTACGAAAGAAGAAAATGTTATTCCAAAATCAGAACCGATAACCAGCGATGACGGACTGCTTACAGTATCCACATCGGCATCAAAATCTGGACAACCGCAAAATGATGAACCCGCAAATAGTTCCGTTGAAGAATCACAGAATATGTCGTTAACAAATATTTTTTCATCTCATGAGGTAAAAGAAAAAATCAATCAGATTATCGCCATAGGAGCGGATAACTCAAATGAAAATTCTGATAACGACCTTCTTGGCGCTAATCATCAAAAAGCACACAAGAAAAACGTTTTTAAAAAAGAACACAAAAAAAAATTAAGTTATGACCTTAAGCATTTCGATAACATTTTAAATAAAATAAATAAAGGCAAAATAAAAATTTACTATTTTGATCCGCTTGAAGAGTTTACTAAAAAACTCGAGGAAGCTCATCAGGCATTTTTAAACGAGGATTACCAGTTTGGACTCGACGCAATGAAGGATGTAAAACATACTTTTTCTGAAATGACTCTCAACAAAGACGATTCCGCCCCTGACGCTAAAGCGGATTTAACCCAAAAAAAACCTTTACTATCGAGTAAATATTTAATGGCCTTCGCCATGCTTGCCATTGCCGGATTGGTGTTATTCATTTTGTGGTTTATTTTATTCGGGTATTGATACTGAAAAAAAAATTTTTTTATTCGGATTTGTTCCTATTTTTTAATATATATATATCTATAGGCATATCGGTTTGTATTTCAAGACGCTTATAATGTTGAGACAAATAATCGAAGAAAAAGTCCGAATACTTTGTAGGTTCTTTATCGCTGACTATTATAAATTTCGGTTTTGCGGTTTGTAAATCGCCAAGTAACAATTTATCAATAGATGAGTTACGTTCTTTTAAAGACGAATTGCGCGCATCATATAAATTGCCCAGCCCATGAAATTTCCCGCTAATAAACGATGTGTAAAGAAATCTTGAAGCGGACGGCCTGTTTATCAGCAGGTACATCTCCGGCGCGAATCCCCAAACAAAAATAGGTTTATCCGGCTTGACATAAGTCTGGATAATTTTAACTATATTCATTTGTCCCCATACTGATTTCGGTTCCCTGTAATAGGGATACGAATAAAAGCCAGGTCCTATGGCTTTTGCCCATTTTTTCGCGTATTTAAAATTTTCTACAGGTGTGCGGTATTTATTTATAACCAAATCCGCGGCTTTAGAGTTTCCGGCAGGCACAAATATTTTTATCAGGAATATTAAAATATAGATAACTGCAATAACCTTGCCGATCGTCTTATAATTTTTAAAAAGAATCTCAAAAAGAAAAGTTATAGGAACGAACGTTATTATTATCAATGAAGGAATCCACTGCACAAAATAATGATAATAAAAAAGACCGCCCGTAGAAACAGATAGGGTATCGCAAACATGCCATATTAAAATAAATAAAAGAATCTTTTTTCTCATTGAATTTTTTTTATGCGTAAAAAGATATGTTACGCTGAAAAGCAGCCCTGCAAAATAAGGGATAAAAAAAAGAGGGCACATTTTTAAATAAGATGAATAATTTTTAAAAATACCCCTAATAACCGATGATTTCGCAATAGCCGCGCTGTAAAGAAAATTAAATTTAAATGCCTGAAAGCAGAATTCCCAAAACCCGTTTTTTATCAGAAAATACAAACCGATACAAACCCAAATGATAAAAAAACCGACGGCTAAATTTATCAGTGAAAAAAAAATATGTTTCCATTTTTTATCTTTTAAATTAAATATGATTATTGCGCAGGATAACGGGATTAACGTAATGCCGGAAGGTTGTTTAAACGCTGAAGCTATACCGACAGACAACCCTGCCGTTAGAAAAAAAATCTTTTTTTTCGATAAAACGCCCTTGAGCCCAAGATAAACCGCGCAAAGCGAAAAAATGGTCATATATATTTCCGTGTTTGGATTTACAGCGTCCCTGAACAAAAGTAAATTTGATATGACTGGATAAATCAAAGCGGTTAATCCGGCGGTATTTCGGTTGCTAAAGAGCTTGGTAATTTTAAAAATCATTATGGTAGAGAACATATTAAACAATAAGGTAACTATGTTGACTGGGATAAAATTTGTGGTGCCGAACAGTTTTAATATAAACGCATAGAGCCAGTAAACCATAGGAGGTTTATGGTCCCAAACGTCAAGATACGGAACCGCTCCGCTAAGGATTTTCTTTGCGGTTACTAAATAAACCGCTTCATCCACATGTAAAAGCTGAAACCTGAGAAACGGAATATAAAAAACAATCCATAACAAAAAAGCGGTTAAAAGGCAATAAATTGAATAATTGCGTGAATTTTCTGATTTTTGATTCATTATTTTTCTTTTTTAGTTTTTTTTATTTAAACATTAATATTATCAACAAATATGATTGTAAATAAGCTAATTTTTTGAT
>JAGGZS010000131.1 GCA_021161885.1 bacterium | reverse complement strand
TTTACACCATTAACCTGACATACTCGCAAAAACAGGCATTTTATCCCGACTTCGACTCCATAACCATTTCGACCGATATATTTTCTTAATGAAACCGTTTTTTTTATTTTTTTTAACGGATGGGTACTTTTGACGATTTTATCCAAATCGTAATTCATTATTGTCATATGCGGATTCCTTTCGAGTATCATTTTTTATCCTTTCTATGAATCCACATTATATCAAATTCAACTCTATTTTTTATATCTCTTTATTTCGTAACAGTCCCATCTTTCCAGTTTTTTTCAAATAAATTGAGCTTGGATATCGCTTCAGTTTTGTTTTTTGAAAATTCATATATATCAGTCGCTTCTTTCATTATTGATTTACGATTTTTGCTGTCGTTAAGATGAAATTGAATATTTTTCACCTTATGAAAAGTGCAAATTTGCCTTTCACTATGTGGATACTCTAATTTCAACGCTGATGCTATGCCTTTTGCTTCGTCTGATATAACCAATTCAGGGCTTTTCAAACCTCTTCGCTTAATATCTATGAACAATCCTCTTACAGAGATTTCATCAAAAACGTATTTCCAATTATCGAGTTTGCGATATTTGAATTGCTCGAGTTTTTTTTAAAATCGTTTCGTTAGCCTTTGCTGAACAAATACCATTTAAACGGATTTTTTGTCTCGACAGTGGGGATTGACGAAGAAACCATTCGTAAATATCTGGAACTGCAAGCGAAAGAAGATACAGGACAAACAGAGCTTGAAATATAAAAAACCACGTGTCCGTAAGGGCGTGGAGTTTCATTAATATATTTTTTGGCACTATTTTTTAATCCGCAATAAATCTAAAATTAAGATTTTTTCTCAAAAACGGCAAAAATCCCAGTGCAAACAATAACATTGCCGATGGTTCAGGCACTGCGCTGACAGGATAAATAGTTTGTACTTGGGCAATATCCCAGCCGTATAAATCGCGTTCTATTACGCCTTCCTGAAAGAATGGGTTCATTACCGAATCTATGCCATTAGGAGAATGATGCAGTCCAAGCGCGTGTCCGATTTCATGAACAGCGACCGATTGGATGTCGTATGTTCCTGATGATCCATCAACAGACCAGTCGTAACTGTCGTTAAATAGGATAACGACCTGTGCGAGATCCCAGTATCCATTGCCGTCGTAATCGACTCTGTTGCCGTTTTCCCGTATGGTAACAGGGAACGCCGCCGCAAGATTAGACGGGTTGGCGCCAAGTGAAAGCCATGTGTCGGTATCTACCCACCCGCCGACATAAATATTCGCGTACCAGTAGTTCCAGTCGACCGATGTCCACGGATACCCGTTGCCGGAATCGACAAAATCGTATATGCCTCCGTCATCCGGCACTTGAGCCAGTTCATAAGATGTGTTTGCCACGTTATTCCAACTAAGAAACGCTTGGTTTATAGCGTACGTAACATCAAGCGGATCCGGAACATCAAGTGTAAGATCGCTTAGGTCAGCAGCGTAACGTATAGGACCATTTGGCCAGTAATCGATATTCCAAGCGTAATTATCTTCCCAGTCATCGTCAGCGTAAACATCAGTGAGGCAAGCCGAGAAACAAAGAAGCAAGACAAAAACAAAATGTTTCATACCTTATAAACTCCTATAACTATTTGATATATAAACTTTATTGTATATATAGTTCTAACACGATTTTAGCATGGAAATTACAGAATATCAAATTTCAGTGAAAAATTTATCATCAATTTTGGACAAACCTTTACTGGGGGAAGCGAATAAAAATCCTTGGGCGTAGCGTACACCGAGTTGGCGGATGGTTTCTAATTCATTTTTATGTTCTATACCTTCTACGATAAGCGATGTATCTATATTTTTAGTTAAGTCAAGAAGGAACGTAATAATTTGCTGTTTAAAATCGTGGGTGTGAATATTACGTATAAGGGACATATCTAATTTGACAAAATCTATGTAATCTGGAAGCAGTTCACTTAAAAGGTTAAGTCCCGAGTACCCTGTACCGAGATCATCAATTGCAACTTTGAACCCCGATTTTTTAAAAGTTTTAAGTATGTTTCTGAAATTCTCAAAATTTTCTATTGCTCTGCGTTCGGTTACTTCAAGAACGACTTGGCTCGGGTTAATATTTGATTTTTCCATAACGGCAAGTGTTTCTTTGGTTAAAAAAAGCGGGTCTTCAAAAGTGCCTGGTTCAACGTTTATAAAAAGGTTATGACCTTTTTCCAATTCGCTGACATATTTAAACGCTTGATTGCAACATAACCTGTCGAGTGCCCAGACCGCATTATTTTCATAAGCTACACGGAACAGGTATTCCGGTTTTTCAAATTGACCTTTCGGACCTCTGTTTAATGCTTCATATCCCATAATATTTTTTTTCTCAATATCTAAAATGGGCTGATACAGTGTTGATATTTTTTTGTTTACAACTATGTTATGGAGCATAGACGAGCGTCGTTTCGCATCTTTGTGTTTCTTGTTCAAAGATGCTTGATGAGCTATTTCTACGGAGTTATAAACCAACCGTTCTAAGCGTTGAGTGGGGTCGTCTTCAAGGATTGAGTAACCGAAGTAACAACCGAGTTTGGCAAAAACGTCGCGTCCTAGCCGTTTTTTTAGTTCTTTATTGAACTCATCGCCTATTCGTTCACAAATGATTGATAAATCTTCCCTGATAATCAGCCTTTTTGTACGGGACGATGACAAAAGGAGCATAAAATTACTTCCTTTTATCATTACTTCGCAAACTGCGTCGTGTTCGCGCATGAATCTATTACGTATATCAACCAGTGTTTCCGCCAGTTCTTTCATAAAAAAATCAAACTTTCTCCATCCGTACATTTGTTCCAGCATACTGTACTGCACTATATTAATGTATAGAAACCCCATTTGTCCTTGTTTATTAAGAATATCCTGAATAACGTCGAACATGACAGGCAGTGTGGGCAGTTTGGTAACGTCATCGTAAAGAAGTTTTTTCAGGTACATTTCCCGTCGTTTTTCTTCATCTAATTCTGGTGATTTTCGATGAAAATGAAGCGATAGTATATTATCGTTAGTTTCTTCCGGCTGATTAAAAATCATTTTAATTCCTTATTATATATTTACAGTAAAACTGTATATTCCGTTTATCTTATGCTTATATTATATAAAAATATATACTATAAGTCAATGCTCTAAAATCAGAGGCTGAAGATCCCCCGTTTTTTTGTTGTTTCATGA
>JAGGZS010000263.1 GCA_021161885.1 bacterium | reverse complement strand
GTTTATGTAATAATATATAAATTATTCTGGACAGGAATTTACAATCAGCATAAAATCAGGAGACATCCTGTTGTTTTTACGTATTTTTAAAATTACCAACTAATTACGGTTTTATCCGATTTTTTATCCAATTCCTGCTCGACAAGCTCTTTTTGGTCTTCATACCCTTTCCTGCCCATCATTGCGTAGGTAAGGTTTTTGCCTTCCTCTACTCCGGGCTGATCAAAAGCGTCTATATTGTACAGTTCGCCTGCTATTGCTATTTGGTATTCAAACATATACATTAAAGCGCCTAATGTTTTTGCGTCTAATTTATCGAGAGTGATTGTACAGCTTGGGCGGTTGCTTCTCGCGAGAGCGACTGTGGTAGCGTCCTGTTCGGCTTTTATAAGCTGGTTCAGGGTTTTATTGCCAAGATAAGACAACTGCTCGATATCTTTGTAGTCATCAGGTATTTTTACGGTTTCCCTGTAATTTTTTACGCCTATGAACGTTATGATTTTATCGTAAGGACCTTCTTTATACAGTTGGACTTGAGAATGCTGGTCTGTCGCGCCGAGCGCTTTGATCGGAGTCTGCCCGAGGTTAACGATGTTTCCGTTGCGGTCATATTGTTTGCCTATGCTTTCCGCAAGAAGCTGGCGGTACCAGTCGGCGAGGTCTTTAAGCGCTTGAACGTAAGGCATCATTACTGCCATAGGTTTGTTTTTTGATGTGTCCATTATGTGCTGGATAACAGCGTACATTAGCGCCGGATTGGCAAATATATCTTGATTGCGGCATGTTTGATCCATAGCACGCGCTCCGGCGATAAAATTTTTTATATTTATTCCGGTTACCGCGGCGGAGAAAAGCCCGACTGGAGTCATCACGCTGAATCTGCCCCCCACATCCTGAGGGATGGATAAAGTTCTCACACCTTCTTTATCAGCGATTTTTCTCAAGACGCCTTTTTCCGGGTCTGTGGTAAAAAGGAATTGTTTTCTGAACGCTTTATCGCCGAGCCGTTTTTTTATAATATCCTGAAAAATAAGGTATTGAGACATTGTTTCGGCGGTAGTGCCTGATTTTGTTATCACGTTAAAGAATGTTTTTTCAAGCGGAAGAATATCCAGCAGACCGTTAATGTATTCAGGATCAACATTATCCAATATGAATAAACGGGGGCGGACTTCATCTTTCAGCAGATTGTAAAACGGATGGTTTAACGCGCTCTGCACAGCGATATTCCCTAATGCCGACCCGCCAATGCCAAGCACAACAAAGTCGGAGAAGTTACGGGCTATATCATCAGCTGTAGCGATAATCGTGTCAAGTTCAGATTCCGGCGTATAAGGGAGTTTAGCGAATCCGAAAAGACCGTTTTTTATATTTTCCTCAACAGCTGTAAATGCTTGTTTCGCTTTAGATTGAACAGCGCTTAAATCTGTTGGTGTTATTTTGTTGGCGTCGTTTAAGTTATCCGTAAAAGCGTTTGTAAAATCAAGGGTTATACCGCATTTTGAGGATGTGTTTGGCATTTGGTTTATTCCTTTCGTTTTAATCGTTTATAATAATTTCTAATGGATTATTTATACCGGCTTTAAAAAATGTTGAAGCGTTGCCTTGGTTTACCGCTATTTCTAAAAAACCACTGCTTCCTATTAGGGCAACCGCAGATTTCTTTTCTACACAATGGTAATTTTTAGATATTTTGCTGATCTCATAATTATTGAGCTTGATTTTTATATCGTTTTTATCTGTTATCATTGATTTATGGACATTGGTTATTAAGTTCCCGAATGAATCAATAAATATTATTTTAGCGTTAATGGGCGATTGCGCCGTGTTAATATTATCTTTAATAAAAAAATCATTTTCAAGATAAATCGGGTTTGTTATTTGCGTACCGATTTTATTAATAGGAATTCCATTGGCTATATGGGCGGCAACCGGGGCGAAAATATCTCTTGCGTGAAACGTTTGGCTTATATCATTTAAAAAAAATTTTTTGTTTGCCAAGTGATAAATTTTCACATCTGGTTTTTTAAGAAACGGACTTAAAACACCGTTGTCAGGGGCAACAAATACACATTTTTCTGTAATAGCGATAATCGGTCTGCGGTTTGAACCTACGCCCGGATCGACTACAACTATATGAATAGATTTATCAGGGAAATAGTCTATACTTGCCGTAAGGGAAAAAGATGCTTCGCTAATATTGAATTTGGAAATACCGTGGTTTAAATCTATTATCTTTGCATCAGGAGCGATAGAGGCGATTACACCTTTCATACAGCCTGCAAACCAGTTGTTGTATCCGAAATCTGTTGTAAGCGTAATGATTGGCATATAGGATATTTCCTTCATTAATATTTTAAAAAATAGTAAACGTAATATAGCATAAATACTATTTTTGTGTGAATATGAAAAATAAAAAACAATCTTTTTATATAATTAAATTTTATAGTATTATTAGAATTGCTGATGATTGTGTTAAACTTATTTTAAGGAGTGATTATGATGCGGACAATAAAAAAGTGTTTTTATAGTTTTATATGTTTTTTTCTGATTTTTTTATTTTGCGCGCAGACATATACTCAAAACAGAAAAAATGAACCTGATAATACACTTGGTAAAGCATACGCTTATTTGGCGAATAAAAAGTTTGGTTTATCTGTGAAATCGTTTGAAAAGGCCGCTGAATTAGTTATGGACACAAATGATTGGCAGGCATATCTTAATACGGCTCAGGGATTAATTGTATTTAAAAAATTTGATAAAGCTAAAGCGCTTGTTCAAAAAGCGGTTGAAATAGTCAACGAACAAAAAGATGAGCGGGCGTTTGTCGCTGTGGGATACGGCATTGTGGGACTGCCGGAGGAGCATAGAGGGAATCTTTCAGCTGAAAATATAGCGGATAAGGCAATGGCAATAGCTTATAAAAAAGATAACTGGTACTCGTTTATAGAAATAGGTAGATTATATAATATCTGCGGCAATCGTGAAAAATCATTAACCGCATTAAGAAAATCTTTAGAGATAGTTGCAAATCGAAAAACAATAAAAGGGTGCAGGGAACTTAAAAAAGTTTTTACCGAATTAGGTTATCCTGAATATGTGAAAAAATGTGAAGAATTTGAGTGTGAGTTTAGAGAGTTCGCTTCTGATACGGGCGGACAAAATGTTCCCGCCCCGCCTGCGGGATGGTCGCCTGTGGGCGAGACTGTAGCCGGTCCTGATATGCCTGGTGTTGAAGCGGGAATCGCTGTTAGGCGCTCTGCTGACGATCAGATAGCAAACAAAAAAGACTGGTTACTGCGTCAGGAGGAACTGAACGCTAACCAGGAAGATTGGTTTAATTGCATGGCTTATTATTATCGCTATCCCAGCGGATATGATTTGTATGATTATACTTACGATGACGCAGTCGCATGGGGGCATTACAGGCTTTCACACTATAGGTACCGTAACGGTTTTTATATCAGAGTAAGAGATTAAATTATTCAAAGAAAGGAAGAAAAATGGAAAAAACGGTATTGCTGATTTTAGTAAGCCATCGAAAAGAAATCGCTGTGAATGTTCAAAAATTGTTAACTGCGTGGGGATGTTTAATCAAAACCAGATTGGGAATTCACGACGGGGTTCTTGATAATTGTTCCGAGAGCGGTCTGTTACTGCTTGAATTAGTTGGCGATAAAGATAAACATACTGAATTCACAAGAAAACTTAAGTTAATCGAAGGTGTTAGCGCTGAACTGGTTACTTTGTCTTTGGGTGAATAAAAAAATATCAGTTAAAATTTTTAGACAAAAAACCTGATTCGGGAATTTTGGTTTTCGGTCAGGTTTTTTTATTTTCAAGAGCAGTGAAAAATATTATGATTATATAAATGTTTTTTTTTAAACTTTAATTATCTTATAAACGGAATTTATGGAGTAAAATAAATTATGGCTGTTCAATTTAACGCGGATGAAATATTTGAAATTGCTATTCAAATTGAGAACAACGGGTATAAATTTTATAAAGACTGTGCTTTGAAAATAGAAAATGAGGAAATAAAAAATTTACTGATAACGCTGGCTGAAGCTGAAGAAAAACATGAAATGATTTTCAAAACAATGCATGATAGTTTTAAAGCGTCAAATAGTTTTGTATTCTCAGATGATGCCGATGACATAAGGCTTCATTATCTTCAGACTGTTGCTTCGGGATATATTTTTGACTTAAACGTCAACCCGCTTGCCAATATGGGGTCTAATATAAAAATCGACCAAATTTTAAAAATTGCTTTGGATAGGGAAAAAGATACGGTGGTCTTTTTTGTTTCCATGAAAGAAATGGTCAGCGATGAAAAAGGCAGGAAAAGTATCGATAGAATAATATCCGAAGAAATAGAACATGTTGTTTTTATCACTAAAGAAATTAATCATTACTGCCAAAAATAAAAAATAATGACATTATTATATCATAGGTTAGAAGACCACTATATTAAGTATAACCAAAGAAAATGGGTTCATCCTGACCCGCTCGAATTTTTATACACTTATCCTGATATTAAAGATAGGGAAATTGTTGGTTTAATCGCATCGGCTCTTGCTTACGGCAATGTGAAACAAATCCTTAAAAGCACAGCTAAGGTATTGGCTGAATTATCAGTGTCTCCTTATGATTTTTTGTTAAAAAACAATTATGGCAAAATAGAAAAATTGTTTGCCGGATTTAAGCATAGGTTTACTACATCTTTTGAATTAGTTGAGTTTTTAAGCGCGATTAAAAAATTTTTAAGTCACTACGGTTCAATGGAAAACGCTTTTTTAACCGGATACGATGATTCGCAAGAAACGGTTTTGCCTGCTTTAACCTGTTTTGTCGAAAAATTATATAATCATATGAGGTTGGATAAAAACAGCTTGTTGCCGATACCTGCTAAAGGCAGTGCGTGTAAACGACTGAATCTTTTCTTGCGGTGGATGGCTCGCAAAGACGCGGTTGACCCGGGCGGATGGACAAATGTGCCGCAGTCAAAGTTAATTGTCCCGCTCGATGTTCATATGCATAGAATATCCGTTATATTGAAATTGACTTCAAATCGGCACAATTCTATGAAAACAGCTCTTGAAATAACAAAAAATTTTGCTGTTTTATCTCCTGATGATCCTGTGAAATACGATTTTTCCTTAACAAGAATTGGAATTCAGAAAATTGAAATGGAAATTGCCCCGTATTTTTGTGGGGAAAATTTGAAAGGAACCTGTGATGTGGCAATTTATTAACGTATTATTTTTAAATTTTTGGGATGTGTTAGGTGAAATGTCGCCTTATCTGCTGTTCGGTTTTTTTGTTGCCGGATTACTTTCTGTTTGCATTTCTCCGGTTTTTATACAAACTCATCTCGGGCGCAACAGTATCGGCTCGATTATCAAGGCTTCATTGTTTGGAGTGCCGTTGCCTTTATGTTCGTGCGGGGTGATTCCGGTTTCCGTGTCATTACGTAAGCATGGGGCAAGCAAAGGGGCTACCACTGCGTTTCTTATCTCTACACCTCAAACAGGGGTAGACAGTATATTGGTTACATTAAGTTTATTAGGTCCTGTGTTTGCTCTTTTTAGGCCGATATTAGCTTTTGTGAGTGGAATTATAGGAGGTGTTTTTGTTAATTTAACAGATAAAGAAAATGGATATTTAGATTTAAAAGTAGATAAATGCAATGCGCAGTGCTGCGCTGGAAAGGGAGAAAAAAGTTTAATAAACAGGATTTTTCATTATGGTTTTATTGTTTTGCCAAAAGACCTCGCAGGTTCTTTGCTCGTAGGCTTGATTATTGCCGCGGCTATATCTTCGTTGCTGCCGAAAGATCTTTTTACAGGTATGTGGTCAACAGGGATACAAACTAAATTGCTTGTGATGTTGTTGGGGATACCGCTTTATGTGTGCGCTACCGCGTCTGTGCCTATCGCATGGTCTTTGCTGGCAATAGGCATTTCCCCGGGCGCCGCGCTTATTTTTTTAATGACCGGACCTGCAACTAACGCCGCTACTTTGGTTACTATGTGGAAAGTTATTGGTAAAAAAGCGACTGTTATATATTTACTGACGGTGGCGCTAACTGCTTTGGCAGGCGGGATTATTCTTGATAAAATTTATTCATTTACAGGATATGCCACTGCCGAAACAACTATGTGGATGATGCCGGATTCGGTTAAATCTTTAAGCGCTGCTATACTAATTAGCCTGATGGTTTATCTGTTCATTTCTAATAAGATGTCGAATAAGAAAGAACATATTGGAGAAAAAAAGGATGATGGTTTAAGGCTAAACGTATCAGGTATGACATGCTCGCATTGCGCGCAATTAATTAAAAATGAATTGTTCTCTATTGATGCGGTGGATTCGGTTACAGTGAATATAGATAAAAAGGAAGTCGTAATAACAGGCAAAAATATCAATCTTGATATGGTTTGTGAAAAAATCAATGAATTAGGATACTCCGCGGTAAAGAAAAATTAATAATTTTTTTATATTGAGATAATTTTTTCCGCTGAAATAAGCATATTCACTATATGGTACATAGACGCTTCTTTTCCTATGGCAAGCAGTTCTTTACCGCCGTGGTTCTTTAGGCTTTCCTTGCAAATAATTACATCAATACTCGATTCATAAAGCAGTTTTAAAGGTTCAAGTACCGGTGAGTTTTTAAAAGCGAGTTTTACTGCTCGGTTAAACAAAATTATACTGTTAATTTTAGGCGGGATTTCCGTAAGGGAGAATAAAAAAGAATTCAGAAGTTGCCGCCCGAAATGCTTGTCGTCTACCCCTATGGTATCGGAAGATATAACAAGCGTTATAGTAGGCGTGTTTTTATCGGTTTCACCGATTGGTGATATGTTGGGTTTGTTTTCAAATTCGTGGTTAAAATTCATTAAAACGCCTTAATCTTGATTGTTACTCATTAAGGTTAATAGATTTACCCTGATAACCTTTTCGGTTGTCATATTGCAGTATTACACCGTCTTGGTTGATGGAATAACCTAAATATTCTCCTTTATCAGAATAGTGGCGCATGATGTTTCCGTCTTGAATATCATAACCTGTGTACATCCCTTTTTTATCATAGTATTGAGTTATGTTCTCTTCATTTTGACGGGAATATCCTCTATAGCTGCCGGTACTGTTATAATATCGTTCCTGATTATTCGACTGATTCCTTTCAGACCGGCCAATCTGTTGTCCAGCGCCGTTATAAAAGAAATTTTCGTCGGCATTGGTCGAGCGATAGCTTCCGGTATGAAATCTTGGGTCTTCGAAATTTCCAATGGTTTGAGGATTTTTATTATTTTGAGCTAAACAAAACAAAGGTGAAAACAATAAAATTAATAAAACCTGTGCAAGAACAAATTTTTTCATAATTGAGCTCCTGTTTATATATTCAGCCTTTATTATATCAGACAGCAGGAAATAAAAAAAGATTTAATTCTTATTGTCTTGTTTCAAAAAGATTGTCAGCATCTAACAAGAAGTTATCGAAAGGCATATCAGCATCATACCTGTGAAATTCCCTGTCAAGACTTCTCGCTGAATTCATGTTGCGTTCTACAGTACCCATTATGCGAGACGGCGTTTCCACTCCTCGAACAAAATTATCAACAACCATTCCCAGTTTGGAAAAGAAGTTAGCCGGTAAAATAACAACGTCGTCTTCGCGCAGAACTATGTTGTCTTTGTAATCGCCGCGGTAAACGATTTCTTTTAAATTAATTTTAATCATTTGCGCTTCATTGACTCCGCCTCTGATAACAACGGTGTTTTCAGGCGCGGCTGTTGCGGGAATTCCCCCGACTCTGGTAATTAGGTCAAGCACTGTCATCTCGCCTGTATACGGCAACTGAACAGCATTGCCTGACGGACCGATATAATGGACATTTTTGCTGTAAAATCCTGTAACGGCAACAGAAACATTTACTTCTTTGATATATTTTTTTAGTTCCTCAGTGATTAGATCGTCGACCTGGGCGGGAGTTAACCCGGCCACGTGAATATCGTCAAGCAGCTGTATAGTAATTTTCCCGTCGGGCCTAACCTGTTGCTGACCGGATAAATCGTCTTGTCCCCTTACGGTTATTCTTATCACGTCCGACGGGGCTATAAGGTAGTCTCCGCGGATATTTGATTTTAGCGGACGTTCATAATCTTCGCTTTCGGTTGGTTCAGGAGTAATAATACGCAAATTAACCCTTGGGGGGCTTACAAGTTCAACACAACCGGATAAAGTAAGTATATAAAAAAAAGCCGCTAAACAAGTCGATATTATACCTTTTCTGTTCATTAAAAACTCCTTTTATAAAATGTGATTTTTTTTAGAAATAAACATATTTATTATATTTTGTGTTTAAATATAACATTAATAAAAATATTTTTACAAGAATAATTATTTGAGCATTAATTTTAAATTAAATCAGGATGAAAATAACCAAAAATGATTTTTGCCGTACTGGGACCGATAGACGGTATATGCAAAATTTGTTCCAGTGAAGCGGATTTTAATTTTTTTACGCTTCCGAAATGTTGTATAAGCAGTTTTTCCCTGTGTTTGCCTATACCGGGTATGGAAATTAATTTTGATGTTAGTTTTTTTATTTTTCTTTTGCGGCGGTGCGATGTTACGGCAAATCTATGGGCTTCATCACGGATTCTATCGAGAAAATTTTTAATACCGGTTCCTTCCCGCAGGATGATTGGATTTTTCCTGTTCGGCAAAAAGACTCGTTCGGAAATTTTTTTATCATTGTTTTTAGGTTCTTTAGCGAGAGCGATAAAATCGATATGCGGAAGGTTATCTTTCATTTTTGTATAGCAGTCGAAGGCGCAGGACAGTTGCCCTTTTCCGCCGTCTATTATACATAGGTCGGGATAATCTTTATCTTGCACTGTTCGGGTTAAGCGCCGCTGCAGCACTTCTCTTATCATGGCGAAATCGTCTTGTCCTGTAACTGTTTTTATGTTGTATTTCCTGTAAAAAGTTTTTTTGGGTTGTCCGTCAATAAAAACTATATTTGAGCCGACAGGTGAATCGCCTTGAAATGTTGAAATATCAAAACATTCTATTCTGTTCGGAAAATTTTTTAATCCTAAACTATTTTTTAAAACAAGAAGGTCGTTATCGCGTTCTTTTTCTATTAACAGGTTTTGCAGCGCGTTCATATTGGCTTGGTTGAGCAACTTGATATTTGTTCCTCGCCGGGGCGATATAATAGAAACATTTTTGCCTGACCGGTCTTTCAGCCATTCCTGAAGAGCTTGGTTGTCTTCAGGGAGTTTTTTAAGGTATATTGTGCGGGGTATGGGGCGTTCGTGATAAAATTGCTGGATAAAAGATGAGATAATATCTTGTATAGGAATTTCATTATGGTTCATCAGGAAATTATCCGTACCTTCGAGTCTGCCTTCAATCACTTGTAGTATGTTAAATGATACATATTTATCGTTAAGCGCTATGCCGATTATGTCTTTGTTGGTTCTGTTTGAGCTTATAATCTCTTGTTTTTCCAAAGAATTTTCTATCGCGTATATCCTGTCTCTCAGCATGGCGGCGTGTTCGAATTTGAAATTATCCGATGCTTTATGCATGGCGGATTTGAGTTTTTTAATGAGCATTTGTTTTTTGCATTTAAGGATTAAGATTATATCGTCAACCATAGCGTTGTAATCGATTACCGAAATTTTACCGCAGCATGGCGCTGAGCATTTGTTTATCTGGTATAACAAACATGGGCGGGAACGGTTTTTAAACAAAGAGTTTTTGCATGAGCGCAGCGGATAAATTGTATTTAAGTGCCTTAATGTTTCTTTAAGGTTTTTGCTTGATGAATAAGGGCCGAAGTAAGAGGCGCCGTCATGTTTGCGTTTTCGTATAAGTTCTATTCTCGGAAAAGTTTCGTTTCGGTTAATTTTTATGTAGAAAAAATTTTTATCATCACGAAGTCGGATATTGTAGCGAGGCTTTAATTTTTTTATTAGATTATTTTCCAGAATAAGGGCTTCTTTTTCCGTTGAAGTAAGAGAAAATTCTATTGATTTTACATTTTTGCGGATAAATCTGACGCTGTATCTTATGTCTGATGATTTTTTAAAATAAGATTTTACTCTTGCCTTAAGGTTTAAGGATTTTCCGATATATAACACCTGCCCGTTTTTGTCTTTCATTATATATACGCCGGGATGTTCGGGTATTTCGCATAGAAAGGAATTAGTTATATTGTATGATTTATTTATATTGTCCATAGAAAATTATTTTATCATTTCTAATTTTTTAAGGTCTTTTATTTGGTCTCGGATAACAGCCGCACGTTCAAACTCAAGGTTTTTAGCGGCTTGCATCATTTCTTTTTCAAGAGAGTTGATGTATGTAATAAGG
>JAGGZS010000208.1 GCA_021161885.1 bacterium | reverse complement strand
GTTTTATCTAAATAAAATCATAAAACCAGTGCGTTTTTATCGTGAATTGATGTTTAAATTGCTGAATTTAGGGCATAATCAGATATCAAAACTAAACGATAAAATTCAACTATCGCTTTTCAACCCATAAAAAAATACTCGGACAGCAGTGGTTTTATTGTCTTTTTATTTGACGATATAATTAATTTGTGATATACTTTAGTATGAATTTAGTTAAATTTTTGATTTAAATAAAATAGGGTATGTTACATGAATAACGATAGTCTCGGTCAAAACAATAAATTGCTTAAGACACTAATTTTAAATTCGTTAACTCAAATAGACAAAAATATTAATGTTATCGATTTTGGGCTTGGGAGTAAAGAATTCGGCTATATTGATATATTCGCTATAGATTCAATGGGTGCTTTTTTACTGGTCAATATTTTTATTGAACAAGACCCTGAACTTGTTGATTTACTTAATAAGTACAAGTTTGTTATGGAAAACATGGTTTCATTGAAATCACTTTACCCTTTGAAAAACATTTCGGTCAATGCGAATCCTGAAATTATTTTGATATCAGGCAGTTTTTCCTCTCGTTTTCGCAGAAGCCTTGAGTTTATTGAGTCAATATCTATAACCCTGTTTACGTTCAGTTATTCCATGTCAAACGGAATAAAAAGATTGAATCTCAACCGCGTATCCCCTGACTCTAACCTTGTAGACACACCCTCAAGCAACATTGAAACACTTCGTCAACAGCTGCGTAAAAAAAGCGGCGAGGTTGATGATAAAGAAATAGATACATTCATTCAATTTTACGAGTAAAAAAATATCTGGCTAATTCTTTGTTGTTTTTTGCGCTGTCTATGTGGTAATATCCTAAAAATAAAAATTAAGGAGTATTGTTTTGATGGATATCACAATATACGGCAACCCGATTTTGAGAAAAAAGGCTAAAGAAATACCGTTAGGTGAAATTTCTTCTTACGCATCCATTGCTGAAGAAATGTTTGAGCTTATGTACGAATCTAACGGTATAGGGTTGGCGGCGGAACAGGTAGGGCTTGAAGCGCAGATACTTGTGGTTGACTGCAATGAAACCGAAATCAATCAGCTGGTTGTTATCAATCCTAAAATTGTTTTTAAAAGCAAGAGCAAAACACCTCTTGAGGAAGGTTGTCTCAGTTTTCCAGGAATAACCGCTGCTATTTTACGGCCGGAAACTATAGAACTTGAATATTACGATATAAAAGGTGAACATCATAAAGAATTTTTTTCAGGATTAATAGCGAAAGTTCTTCAGCATGAAATAGACCATTTAAGCGGGATTTTGATTGTTGACAGAATGTCTCGCGCACAGCGTTTAATCCTTAAACGAAAATTGAATCACCTTAAAGCGTCTCAGGAAGGGGAATAAAAATAATGAATGTGCTTGTTACTGGTGGAGCCGGTTATATAGGCAGTGTAACTGTAGAGCGCCTTATAGAAAAAGGATATAAAGTTTTTGTTGTAGATTCGCTTGAAAACGGACATATTGAGGCTGTGCATCCTGAAGCCGAATTTTTTCAATGTAATATAGGGGCGCAAAACGAATTAGACCGGATCATAAAAAGCTGTCAAATAGAGGCAATACTGCATTTTGCCGCCTATGCGCTTGTTGGTGAATCAATGGAAAATCCCGGCAAATATTTTCAAAACAATGTTTTTAACGCGCATAAATTAATTCAGGCGGCGGTTGAAAATAAAATAAAAAAATTTATACTTTCTTCTACATGCGCTACTTACGGTGAACCATCTCAAGTGCCTATACCCGAAAATCATCCGACTAACCCTACTAATCCTTACGGCGAATCGAAACTTATGCTTGAAAAGGTGCTGAAATGGTACCATAAATGTCACGGTTTGGAATATGTCGCTTTAAGATATTTTAATGCTTGCGGAGCAAGCCCAAACTACGGTGAAGACCATGAAATAGAAACGCATCTAATACCTATAATCCTTGAAGTTGCCTGTGGGCAACGGGAATTAATAAAAATTTTCGGAGATGATTACCCTACTGCGGACGGTACATGTATAAGAGATTATATTCATATAATTGATCTTGCCGACGCCCATATCCTCGCGCTTGATGTTAAAGGAAGCAAAACGTATAATCTTGGCACAGGCAAAGGGTATTCGGTTAAAGAGGTCATTGATTGCGTTGAACAAGTAACAGGGAGAAAAATAAAAACTAAACTCGACCAAAGACGCTCAGGAGACCCTGCGCAGCTTGTGGCGGTATCAGAGACGATAAAAAATGAGCTGGGTTGGAAACCGATTTACAATATGGAAAAAATTATACAATCCGCCTGGAAATGGAAATTGACTAATCCAAAAGGATATAATAAAAACTAATGAGCATTAAAATTGTTTTTTGCGGAACACCCGCGTTTGCGGATATAAACCTTCGTTATCTTATTGAACATAAATGCGATATTCAAGCTGTTGTAACTATGCCGGACAAAAAACAGGGCAGAGGACAGGTCGTACGCTTTAGTCCGGTTAAACAAACCGCTTTAGATAATAATATACCAGTACTGCAGCCGTTAAAAGCTACGGATTTATCATTTCTTGATGAACTTAGAAAATTTTCTCCCGACTTGATTGTTGTAGCGGCGTACGGCAAGATTCTCCGGAAAAATTTTATAGATATCCCGAAGTTCGGCTGTGTCAATGTGCATGCGTCATTGCTGCCGAAATACCGCGGTGCGTCTCCAATCCATTACGCTCTTATGAACGGAGATAAGGAAACAGGTGTAACAACTTTTTTAATAGATGAAGGTATGGATACCGGCGACATAATTTTTGAGAACAGGGTGCCCATAGACGATGAAGACACATTAGGCTCATTACATGATAAATTAGCGAGAGTAGGCGCGATAACTCTTTTAAAAACAATACAGGCGTTTGAGGCAGGAAAAGTTTTCACTTATCCGCAAGGTAACGGCGAGAGCGTTACTACACAGAAAATTACTGCTGGGGTGTCAACTATCGACTGGAGCCGCAGCGCTGTAGATATACATAATCTTGTGCGCGCCATGAACCCTGTTCCCGGGGCGAAAACAACAATAGAGTTAAACAATAAAATGAAGATTATTAAAATATTGCGTACAAAAATCGTGGAGAATAAAAAAGAACGGTGTGACGGGTGTATAATATCGGTAAATAAAGATCATTTTACTGTTGCTTGCGGTTATAAAGCACTTACTGTTTTAAATGTTCAGTTGGCAGGTAAATCAGCTATGTCAGCCGGCGATTTTATGAGAGGGCATCACATTCAAAAAGGTGCTTTTTTAGGTATTTAGTTGTTTGGAGATGATTTGTTACTTTAGTATCTGATGATCAAGAATCAAAAAAGTGTTTAAATTATTTGTAAAATAATATATGCTTCTATTAAATTTTTAATGTTTTAAAATTGATAAAAAGAATAATCCTTTAAAATTAAGATAAAATGCATACAACAATTTTTTATTTTTCCGCCACAGGCAATTCTCTAAAAGCAGCTCGCACATTGGCTGCTAAACTTACTAATACATCTTGCGTATCAATACCTAAGGTGGCGCATAAGCCTATTAAGGTAACTTCCGAACGGATAGGGATAGTCTGTCCGGTTTATGCGTGGGGGTTACCTCTTATAGTTAAACGATTTATAGCCAAACTTGAGTTGTCTAAAGTAAAATATTGTTTTGTTGCCCTAACGTGCGGCAGTTCTATAGGGGGCACCCTTTACCAGACAAAAAAATTACTTGCCAAAAGAGCAATATTGCTTAATTGCGGATTTAAAATTATTATGCCGGGGAACTATACTCCTTTATATGGAGCTGGCTCAGAGGAGTCTCAGCAGGAAACATTTATTAAGGCGGATAAGACATTGGATTCGATAGTCTCAAAAATTAAAGGAAATGAGACCATAAAAATTAAAAGGGGAATTTTATTGCCGTATTTCATATTAACCGGTCTTTTGTATTTTTTATTTTTAAAAAATGTAAACTCTTCCGATAAAAAATTTTATGTAACCGATAAATGTAACGGATGTGGTATCTGCAAAAAGGTTTGTCCGGTTAAAAATATAGAAATGAAGGATTCAAAACCTGTTTGGCAGCATAAATGTGAGCAGTGCATGGCTTGCCTGCAATGGTGTCCGGAAGAAGCAGTTCAGTTCGGTAAAAAAACTATAGGCCGCAAACGTTACCGCCATCCTGAAGTTTCACTTGAAAATATTATCGTTTTAGGTTAAAAAATAACTGGTTTTTATTTATACCTTAAATATTAATTAAATCCGTCTTGTTTGCCGATAAAAACAG
>JAGGZS010000028.1 GCA_021161885.1 bacterium | reverse complement strand
GTTTTTTTGAATATCCTTGCTGAACCTGAAGTTTTTAAAATATTTTTTTCTCATTAAACAATAAAACGTTTTTTTTTCCCTTAAACATTTTTTTAAATTTTTCAGGATCGATAACATTAATGTCTTCGTCTTCCTCATCAATATTTGTGTATTCATTAGGTTTAAGTTCACCCAATAACCCCACAAGCGTAACTTGATGGTCAAGATAAAATTGAAAATCATAGAAACGAGACGGATTGCCGTAGATAAAAACAATATCCTCTTTTTGTAGTAACGGTTTTAACTCTGAAGCGAAATATTTCGTTGTGTAATTTAAGTCTATTATTTTTTTTACAGCTGAGTTAACAGGAAACGTCGTCAGAAACATAATTATAACCAAAGTATAGAAAATAAATTCAATCTTGTTGCGCCGATAAAAAACAAAACAAACAGCCGTGCCGATAAGAACCGTTATTCCCAAATATAATAAATCATCTTTTATAGGATACAATTCATTATATAAAGGATAAAACAATACAGCCGCGATTATCGCTCCGACAGCGGTTACGGCAAAAATTATAATTCCCGTGAATGTAAGTTTTCGGGAATAATTTTGTTCGCTCGTTTCGCTCCAAGCGTATCCCATTAAGATAAAGATGAACGGCAATACCGGTAAACAATATGTAGGCAGTTTTGTTTTCGATATAGAGAAAAAAGAGATTATTCCTAAAACGCATAAAACAAGAAATAACTTTAAATCTGAGTTTTTATTTTTCCAATTTGAAAAAAATTGTTTTAAAGGACCTATAAAAAAAGTCCATGGCGAACAAAAAAGAGGAACAAGTAAAAGAAAAAAATAAAAAGGCCGTTGATGCTCATAATCATTGGACATAAACCTTTTTAGATGTTCGTGAATAATAAATGATTTTAAAAAATCAGGTTCTCTTATGGATATTTGAATCATCCATATGCCGATTAAGGCTAAAAAAACTGTTATCCCGAAAAAATGATATTTTAGCTGACTTGATTTTTTTATTTGTTTTGTAAACAATAAATAAAACCCAATTGGTATGCCTGTCAGGAAGAAACAGGCAAACCCTTTAGCAAGGAAAGCGAACGCTAAAGATATATAAAACAAAATGTAAAAAAAAGATTTTTCTTTTTCTGCGGTTATCGCGCTGTAAAAAAAGATCAAACTGCAAAGAATAAAAAATGTGAACACCATATCTATAACAAGAAAACGCCCTACTTGAAGATACCAAAAATTAGTGGCCATTATAAGTGAAGAATATACAGCCGCTTTTTGATTTATCTTTCTGTTGACGAACCAATATGTAATAAGAATCCCTAAAAAACCAAATAAAGCGGGTACCAGTCTGGCTGTTAATTCTGTTATTCCGAACAACTTGAAAGAAACAATAAGAAGCCAGTAAAACAATATTGGTTTCGCAAGGTAATCTACATTATATAAACGAGGTTCTATAAAATCGTTCCTTAAAACCATCTCTTTGGCTATTTCCGCATAACGCCCTTCGTCTGGATTGTACAGGCTTCTTTCCCCTAATTGATAAAGAAAAAGAAACCTTGATAAAATTGTTATTATAATTACTGGGATTAATGTTTTTTTCATAGCAAACCTTAATGTTTTATCAAAAAAATATTTATAGTTTTGCGAGTATTTCATAAAAACCTTTTTTTATCAAGATATTATCAAAATAAATTAGGATTACTCGCCATTGCATTATTTTTTTTCTGTCCCTGAAGAACCGTCCTTAAAAAATGAAAGGACAAAATGTTAATATGAAAATTGGATATTAAGTCCTGCCGCCAACCCTAATTTCCTGAATCAAACTAAAAAGCACAGGTACAACCAACATGGTGATCACCTCTATCAGCATCCCGCCGAACGACGGAATTGCCATAGGCACCATAATGTCGCTTCCCCTGCCTGTTGAGGTAAGAACGGGTATCAGGGCTAAAATGGTAGTCGCGGTTGTCATCAGACACGCGCGGACACGGCGTGATCCTGCCTTAATCACTAATCTTTTGATTTCTGTTGTTGATTTAATATTTTTTTGCCGAAACATCTGGACAAGATAAGTGCCCATTACTACGCCGTCATCAGTGGCGATACCGAATAAGGCTAAAAATCCTACCCACACAGCTACGCTCATGTTAATCGGGTGTATTTGGAAAAGGGTTCGCATAGATACCCCGAATACGTCAAAATCCAAAAACCACGGTTGCCCGTAAAGCCAGATCATCAGGAACCCGCCTGTCCAAGCGACAAAAACCCCGGTGAAAATTAAAAAAGTAGTGCTTAAAGATCGGAACTGAAAATAAATCAGCATAAAAATTACAAATAAAGCCAGCGGCAAAACCAAAGCAAGGGTTTTAGATGCTCTAATCTGGTTTTCATAACTTCCCGCGAAAGTATAGCTAACCCCGCGAGGCAGTTTAAATTCCGCGCTTGCTATTTTCTTTTTCAGGTACGCTTGGCATTGTTCGACAACATCTACTTCGGCATAACCTGGTTTTTTGTCGAATACCACATAACCCACGAGAAAAGTGTCTTCGCTCTTTATTACCTGAGGACCCCGTACATATCGGATATCCGCCAGTTCGGTTATAGGAATTTGTTTGCCTGCGTTAGCGGGTACAAGAACTTTAGCCAGCGATTCAATATTATCACGCAGTTCACGGCTGTATCTTACCCTTACAGGGAACCGTTCACGCCCTTTAACCGTAGTAGTTACCTGTTTACCGCCGATGGCGATTTCAATAATATCCTGAAACTTTTTTATAGGTATGCCGAATCTGGCGAGCGCCTGCCGGTCAGGCACGATTTCCAGATGGGGTTGTTGCAAAAGTATAGGGAAAATTTCTAAATTTCTGAAAAGTTGATTGATTTTTTAAAAATTATGTTTTTAGGGTATCTATTTTTGTTCTAAAC
>JAGGZS010000137.1 GCA_021161885.1 bacterium | reverse complement strand
CCTTTATTCACCGAAAACAGACGGGATACGGTTTCTCGGCGACCCTGAGAAAAACGCTGAGCTCGCCCGTCAGGAATATGAGTCAGGGAAAACAAAACTTGAAAGTTTGCCTCCCGTTGTAACATTTGCTTGCAATAACCAAATCCCCTGTCTGATATGCGACCGCAATACTCGCCCGTGGACAGCCGATTCGGAGACGGACAATTTTGTGATTCAACAGTTAATCCCTCTTTTAAAAACAGCGAAATATATTCTGCTTCATTGCGGTGGCGAAGCGATGTTCTCAAAACAGTTTGATTATTTTATATCTAATACCAAACCGCCCACAAAAATATCGTTCGCCACAAACGCTATGCTGATGACCAATAAAAGATCGGATTTAATGCTTGAAAAAGATATTATGTCCTGCATGGTTGTCTCTCTTGACGCATCATCGCCTGAGGTGTACAGGTATATGCGTCCGTCCTGCGATTTTAAAACAGTTGTGAAAAATATTTCATATTACACAAAACGGGCAAAAGAACTTAAACGCAAAGACGCCAAAATAAAACTTAATATGACATTATGTAAAGCAAATATAAACGACGCTCCCGGGTTGATAAACCTTGCTGTAAAAGTTGGAGCTTACGGCGTGGATTTTAATCATCTGAATGAAGGAAATTTCCATAAACTAAAAACTGTGCGGGGATGGGAATTCGATTATGTCGAGCAAACAAAATTTGACGATCTTACTCAGCATGATCAATATATTTTAGATGCGTATAATCGAGCAAAAGAAAACGGCATAATTATGACTTTTGTCGGACAACCTTTTCTTGATGACATAAATAAAGAAAAATATTCTGCTGTCGCGGCTGAGTTATGCGGTGAAATTGGTTTCCAGACAAAATCTAAGGAAGATGAAAATATTGAAAATTCCGAAAACGACGATATTTGGTTTTCACCTTATCATAAAAAATTTATGAATACAATACCGTTATGCGTCAAACCATGGCAGGAAACGGTTATATCTCCGAACGGCGATGTGCGAATGTGTTATTTTCATGATATAGGCAAATGTTGTATGGGTAACGTGCTTGAACAGGATTTTATGGATATTTGGAACTCAGAAAGATTTATAAAAGAACGACAGGCTTTTCTTGATAAATCTTTTTCTAAAATATGCCGCCAGTCCGCGCCTTGCCTGCATCGAAACAGAAAATAAAGCAGTAAATTTTTTATAAAATTATTTAAGATAATTATCCCAGTTTAATAATCTCTTGCGCCAAATCATTTAGATATGTTTTTTTAGCGGATAAATTACGTTTTTCAATTAATTCCAGTCGTTGCGACAGGGCGCTTGTTTTATCTATCTGAATGAATGTTTTGCCTCTGACAGCAGCTATTTTTTCTAATCCGATTATACCGTCTTCCTGAATTCCTGAAAGTAAAATGCCGGTTGTATTTTTGCCGTAAACGTCTACCGCGGTGAACATAAAAGGGTCTATCCAATGTTTAAGCGACATTTCAAACGGCAAAGAATCATTAACAAGTATTTTTACCGTATTTTTATCCCATTGGTCGATTATAGGGGTTTTATTGGCAGGTATAATATAAATGGTGCCCTGCTGTATTTTTGTTTCATGGTCAACATAATGTACATTTAATTCACAGTTGACGCTAAGCCGGTCGGTCAAATCTTTAAGTATTATTTCGTGCCCGTTCATTAAAACACAAATGGGATGCGGATAATTACTATTGAATTTCGGCATTAAGCCCAATATTGACGGAATGCCTCCGAAATCAGCGCCGATTAGCACAATAGACTTTTTTGAGGAAAAATCTTTTTTAATTTCTATGGCGAAAGGAGACAGCCTGAAGCGCAGTAAATCGACATCAAAGGAAAAATCTTTTTTAAGCAATGCTTTTATAAAACTGTCAAAAAGTTTTTGTTCGGAGTTAGATACAATATCTTCATCTTCATCAAAAATGCTGCTTGAGATAATATCAATAGCACCAAGTTCAATAGAATCAAGAATACAAGATACATCTTCTTGATCCGGCTGAAAATAAAGTAATATTGGAACATGATATTTACGAATTAACTGCGCCATACTCACAAGTTCGTTAGAATCTATTATAAGGTTAGCGTTAAGCATAAAAAAAGTATTCTGCAAATTTTTAACCTGCACTTTAGATATGGAATCGGAAAAATCGGTTTCTTTAAAATTAAAATGTTTTTTGCAGTAACTTTTAATTTTGTTTGCTAATTCGAAGTTATTTTCCACTATCAATAAATTTTGTATATTTTTCATTTTTTATTTAACCTCTTTTTCCGTAGCCAAATTAATTAATTCAGCGGGTTCAACTATTAAAACGATACTCCCGTCACCTAAAATACTCGCGCCGGAGATACCGCGTATACACGCTAAAAAATCAACAAGCGGTTTTATAACCACTTCTTGTTTATCGAGGAGTTCATCAACAATAAGTCCTACAGATTTTGTGCCGCAGTTTATTATGACCATAGATAAAATATCTTCTTCATTAGTGTTTTGGGCGTCTTGGATATCGCCGGAAGATAGCTTTAATTTGTCTATACCGATAACATCCGATAGATTTTCAATTCCTATTACGGTATTTCTCAAATTAATAGATTTACGTTTTTTAAGATATTTTATTTCGTTTTTATTGATTTTTACCGTTTCTGATACCGCTGATAAGGGAATAGCGAATATATTAGCTTCCACACGAACCATAATTGTATCTACGATAGCTAATGTTAAAGGCAAAATAAGAGAGAATTTAGTTCCTTTTCCGACTTCTGTTTTTACGTTTATGCGTCCGTTTAATTTACTGATATTATCGCGGACAACATCCATGCCCACTCCTCTGCCAGAAATATTAGATACCTGCTCTACCGTACTGAACCCGGGTGCGAAAATAAGATTTATCGCGTTATCCTCATTCATGGTTTCGTATTCTGTTTCGTTAATCACACCTTTTTTAAGAGCTATTTTTTTAATTTTATCAGCATGAATTCCAGCGCCGTCGTCTTCTACTTCAATAATCACGCTGTTTCCTTGATGCAATGCCCTTAAATAAATATTACCTACTTTACTTTTACCTGCTTTTATTCGTTCTTCGGTGCTTTCCAAACCGTGGTCAGCGGAATTACGGATAAGATGGACTAACGGGTCGCCAATTTGTTCTATAACGCTTTTGTCTAATTCGGTGTCTTCACCAACAATATTAAGCGATATTTCTTTGCCTTTTGTTTTAGCAAGATCCCTGACTAACCTTGGCATTTTATTAAAAACAATACCTACAGGGATCATTCTCGCTTCCATAATTGTAGACTGCAGGTCATCGGAAATTCGACCTATCATATATGTTGCCTGCTTCAGGTCTTTTGATATGGTTGGCAAATTGTAGTCAAGTTCTAATCTTTTACTTATTGAGCCGAATCGGTTCCGGTTGATAATAAGTTCACCTATAAGATTCATTAATATATCTAATTTTGACTGCTCTACCCTGATTGTACTTTCTATAATAACCTTTTTCTTCTGTTGCGGGTTCATCGGAACGGTTTTTCGCGATTTTGGAGTTTGAGATTTTTGTACCGGTTTGGATTCCACAGCAGGTTTAGTGTCTTGATTATTCTGAATATCGGTTTTTTTCCGCTCCTTGTTTTTTTCCTCAACAACATTATCTTTTACAGGTGTTTTAGATTGGGATGAAGTCGGTTTTTGCGGTTCTTGGGAATCAGCCTCTTGTTTGGTTTTATCTTTCGGCGTGTCGGAAACCGGTTTATTAGAAGATAATTTATTATTTTCTATTAAAACATCAGCTGTAAGGAGTAGATCAACTTCCTGCTCTTTCCCGCTGTTTTTTATAGATTCTATACTGCTGTCATAATATTCAATAACCCGTCCTAATAAATCCGCGATGGTTGGGCAGGAATGGTCGGGAAGTTCGGTTCTTAATTTTTGTGTTAATGTTAACATTGATTCGGACAGCGTTTTTATCTCATCAAATCCCATATAGTTAGCAGAACTTTTCAAACCGTCGAAAGCTCTTATGATTACATCGTAATCTAGTTTATCCGCTGAGTTATCTTTTATTTTGGCGCTTATTGTTTTTATATTTGTTATGTGCTGGCTGGTGGCTGTTATAAAAATAGCTACTGTTTCATCCCCTGAAGATTTTTTTTCTTTTTTAGGCTGATTAGAGAGATCGGATTTTTTTTTGTCAGATGGAGCAAGAAAATTTTGCAGTTGAGCGATTAAGTCATCGGCTTGTAAAAATGTATCGTTTCCGTTTTCAGCGATACCTTTTAAAAGTTCATTAAAGGTATCGACGCATTGGAAAAGCAAATCAATTAAATCAGATGTAACCTCAAGAGTTCCTTTTCTTACATCATCAAGTACACTTTCAGTATTATGAGCGAGTTTTTCTGTGTTCGCAAAACCTAAATAACGGGCATTTCCTTTAAAATTATGGATTTCCCTGAACAGCGAATTTAAAAGTTCCGGGTCAGTATTGTTTTTTTCAAGTTCAATAAGGTGCCGGCTTACTCTTTCGAAAATCTCAACAGCTTCATTTAAGAAAATTGATAACGCCTCGTTTAAAGCCGGCGTTATTGCAGCATCATTATTATCGGGTACGGTATTGTTTTCAGGTTGAATTTGTTGTTGATGTTCAGGTGGCTGAACTTTTTTTTCCGTTTCTTGGCGCTGTGTAGGTTCTATCTCTTGAATTTTTTCAGGTGGTTTGCCTGCCTGCTCTTTAAGCAGTTCAAATTTTTTAGCCATTTCTTCAACTTCAATTTCAGATAAATCATCAAAATCAGGCAGATTTTCCGGATCTTGCGCAAACGCCTCTTCGATATTATTTGACATTTCTTCAATCAGCTGAATAAGAACATCGAGTCCTTCTAAAACAGCGTCGATAATCTCAGAGGATACAGGTATTTTTTCCTTGCGCAAGTCGTCAAGGACATTTTCCATCCTATGAGTTAGATGTGTTAATCTTTTTAATCCTAAAAAGGATGCTCCTCCCTTAACACTGTGTACAGCACGAAAAATAGTGTTAAGAATTTCAAGGTCATCCGGATTATTTTCGAGTGTAATAAGATTTCCTTCAACACTTTCAAGGTGTTCTTTACACTCCATTATAAAATCTGTCATTATTGAAGGATCTAAATGCTCGTCCATAAAAATACACCTGTTTTTTTTAGATAAATAATTATTTTCCTATTAACATACTTATATTAGCAAGAAGATTTGTCGGTTCCGTCGGTTTAACTAAATAAACATTTGCTCCTGCTTCCATACCTTTTTGTTTATCTTCATCGCTTTCTTCTGTTGAAACGACTATTATTGGTAATTCCCTATATATATCCTGCAGCCTAAGGACTTTAATTAAAGTTAAACCGTCCATTTTAGGCATATTAACATCACAAACAACAAGGTCAAATTCGTCTTTATAAATTTTTTCAAGAGCGTCAACTCCGTTGATGGCCGACTCAACGTCAAAACCATTAGATTTTAATATAAATGAAAGAAGAGTTCTTACTGTCTGTGAATCGTCTACAACAAGAATTCGGTTTGCCATTTTTTTATCCTCGCTATTATAGAGTTGGTTTTTGATATACTAATGAATTATTTAACCGCAATATTTGAAACGCAGCGCTTAAACGCGCTACAGATTCAGAATGCCCTAAGAATATAAAGCCGCCTTTATTCAAACTATCGAAAAAGTAACTGACTACCTGTTTGCTTGCAGGCTCATCAAAATAAATAAGCACATTTCTGCAAAAAATAAAGTCAAATCCGACCATTGAGCGCATTTTTATTCTGTCAACTAAATTTAAGTGGCTGAACTGAACCATATTTTTTATTTCTTGAGATATAGCCCATTCATTTTCTTCAGTTTTAGAAAAATATTTTTGTTTTACTAACGCCGGCACATCTTTTAAGAATCTGTCCGAATAAATACCTTGGCGGCACATTTTTAATACTTTGTTGCATATATCCGTGCCTATTATTTGAACATGCCAGTTATTAATATCCGGTACTTTTTCTTTCAA
Source organism: bacterium (assembly GCA_021161885.1). Taxonomy (GTDB): domain Bacteria; phylum Auribacterota; class Auribacteria; order Auribacterales; family Auribacteraceae; genus JAGGZS01. The sequence continues at coordinate 5,235 of JAGGZS010000137.1, read as the reverse complement.
TAACATAGCAATTGTATAAGGTTCGCATCCTGCCGAACACGCGGCGCTCCATATTTTAATATTTTTAACGCGTGATTTTTCTTTTTGTTCCATAACCACAGGCAGTGTGCTCTCAATAAAGCTGTTTAATTGAGGCAATTCTCTATAGAAATAAGTTTCATTAGTTGTTAAACTTTCCACAAGAGCATCAATTTCCATGCCTTTTATGTCATATTTCAATACCCTTAAATAATCTTTCACTGAATCACAGTTGGTTATGGCCATTCTGGCTTCAAGCCTTCTGTCCACAAAATATTGCTTATTAATTTCAAAGAACATACCGCTCTTTTTTTGGATCAGATCAGTTAATTCTTTGAATTCATCAGTGGTTATATTCATGGCAACATTCCTTGTTTTATAAAAAATTATTTTATTTTATTAATTGCTTCTTCAATCGCAAAAGATATTTCATCCATTTCGCGGTCAAGCATTTGTTCTAATGCCGGAAGAGCCTCTTTGTATTTTAACTCGCCAATGGCATCGATTGCCGCAAGACGAATCATTTCCGAATCATCGTTTAAGCAGGCGACTAAGATATCTCCGATTTCCTGCACAGGGAATTTTTTTAATGATATAACAGCTTCATGCCTCATATGCTCGTCATTTTCAGATAATATAGGCTTTATATATTTAATAGTACTGACATCTTTAAGGTTTGATAAAGCTGAAACAGCTGCTATACGAACATATCTTTCGTCATCGTTTAAAGCGGTTATTAAATAATCTTTTAATTCATTGCGTTTAAATTTGCCTATATTATCAACAACCATTTTCCTAACTTCCCATAGGGAATTGTTTATAGACGGTATAAGAAGATCAAAATAATCCGCGTTAAAATTTGATGATAATACGCACGCACAAGATATTTGATTATTGACATTCGTTGAGCTTAATTCTTTGACCAATTTTTTTATGGTTTGCGCATCTAATTCAATTTCTTTTAAAGCCGACATTGCAGTTTTTGACAATTCATCTGAATGGGATATTAAATATTCGAACAGTGTCTGTGTCGCCCGGCTGTCATTGTATGAACCTAACGAGTTAATAGCGTTTATCTGTACTTCCCTGTCGCTATCGGAACAAAGTTTTATAAGAGCTTCTACAGCTTGATTATTGTTCAGTTTACCTAAGGATGCAGCTGTTTCAGAGCGGATTTCAGGAGCAGCATTGTCAACAAAAGATAAAAGGATATCTGTAAGGTCTTCTTGAATATTTAGATCAGCAATTATGCTTATAAATTCTTTTATGCCTTTATCAACACTGTTTTTTATATAATATTTGATTTTTTCTTTTGGTATGGGAGCTAACGAGATTATAGATTGTTTGACTACTTCTATAACTTCGCTGCTTTTGTCCGATAACATAAAAATAAGCGTATCTAAACTTTCTTCATGCGGGATATCCGCTAAAATTCTTGCTATATTGCGTCTTATCTGAATATTATCTTCAAGAACCAAAGGCACTATTTTTTCAAGCAGTACCTTAGGTGATATATCTTGAAAAATATTGCCTTCGTTTAATATATCAATTTTATTCAAGGCGTCTATGGCAACTTCCCTTAATGCTTCGGGTAATGTATCAAGCGCGGATATTAAAGGAAGAACACTGTCTTTATGTCCTATTGATCCGACAGAACCAATTACTGATGCCAATAAAATTGGGTCAGCTTCATTAAACATTTTATGCAGCACTTTTAGGCTTGAAGCATTTTTTAATTTTCCGATACTTTCTACAAGCATAAATTTCAGCCAAGAATCATCGGCTTTGCCTAATAGGTTTATTAAGGCTTTTAATGCGTTGTTATCACCTATGTTGCCCAATGCTTCAACCGCTCCGCAAACCACATTAATATGCGGGTCATTGAGTGCTTTAATGATTTGCTCTGTAGCTTCTTCAGAACCGATTAGACCAAGAATATCAACTGCGAATTTACGTACATCATGGTCGTGGTCATGAATTAATTCTCCTAATTCTTTAATGGAGCTGTTACCGATTTCAACTAAAATATCGGCAGCAAAATTTCGTGAGGGAGCTTTTTCCGAACGAAGCAAAGGAGAAACAGCCGCAACTGTTTCCCTGCCTCCGATTTGTTTTAATGCTTCAACCGAGGCTTCTTGTACGGTTTTCTCATAATCATCAAACAAAGCTATTAACGGCTTTATTGCTTTTTTATTTTTTAATTCTCCCAAATCTTCCGCCGCATATTTTCTTGTTACGGCATCTGACGAGTTTAACTCACTGAGCAACTGCTGTAATTTTTTTGACATCAGGTCGGTCATAACCAAACTCCTCTTTACGCGTTATATAAAATTATTTTTTTATTCCTAATTTATAGTTAACCAAGTCAATAATTTTTTTATAGATCAAATTGTTATCCAGTACATAATCAACCGCGCCTAATTCATACGCTTCACGGGGCATCCCGTAAACAACCGCTGTTTTTTTAGACTCACCGATAGTTTTTGCGCCTTTATCGTGCAGCTTTTTCAAAGCTTTCGCGCCGTCTTTGCCCATACCGGTTAAAATCACGCCGGTTGCATTATCAGCAAAAACATCTGCTACGGAATTCATCATTACATCTACCGAGGGGCGATGCAGTGTACCGCCGGGTTTTTCGCTTATATCTATACGGTTTCGTTTTGATGCTGTCATATGTAATCCACCTGGAGCAACATAAACCGTGCCATCGCGCAAATAATTTCCGTCCGATGCTTCAGTAACAAACATATTGCTTATATTGTTAAGCCTGTCGGCGAAACTTTTGGTGAATACAGGCGGCATATGCTGGACAATCAGCACACATGCCGGCAAATCAGCGGGTAATTTTGGAATAATGTTTAATAAAGTATTAGGTCCGCCTGTTGATACGCCTATGGCGATTATATGGCTGCAAACAGCTTTCTCTGACAACTTGAACTCTGGTTTCTTTGCTGTTACCGGTTTGATAACAGGGGCTTGCCTGAATTTAGCGCAGTCAACATTTGCGGCGGCTTTTATTTTCGCCTTGATAATTTCACTTTGCTCTTTTATGTCAAGCGAGATAGTGCCCGAAGGTTTAGCGATAATTTCAATCGCGCCTAAACGCATAGCTTCTAAAGTTTGTTCGGCCCCTCTTTGTGTTATTGAACTTATTATTACAACAGGTGTAGGGTTGGAAATCATTATATGTTTTAAAGCGGTTAACCCATCCATTTGAGGCATTTCTATATCTAAAGTAATTACATCCGGTTTTAATTCTTCTGCTTTTTTAAGTGCCTGAACACCGTCAAATGCTGTGCCTATTACCTCAATTTGAGGGTCTGAAGATATTATTCTTGTAAGTTCCTGACGCATAAAAGAAGAATCATCAACAATTAAAACTTTTATCATTTCTTACCTTCCTTGCATATTTTATTATGAATTGTTTTACAAAATAGTCTCATTGGTATATTTTTATTTTCGGTAAAAATTTTCAGAAATTTATCTTTTTTTATAAATTATATATATATACTTTACGAAAAAAAAACGGCATTATAATAAAACAGGTCAATTTAAACGTCAGTTAATTAATTGCTATTAAAGAACAAACAAAGGTTTTTAATGGATAGGAATTTTGGAAAACTTTTAAATCCACAGCAGTTTGACGCTGTAAAAACAATACATGGACCGGTTCTTGTATTAGCTGGTGCAGGTACGGGAAAAACCAGGGTGATTACGTTTAGAATAGCTAATATGATTGCCTCGGGGATACCGCCGGAATCCATTTTGGCGGTTACCTTTACCAACAAAGCCGCTAAAGAAATGCTTGAACGCTTAAAAAATTTATTAGGCAAAAAAAAGAAAAAACCGTTTATATCGACTTTCCATTCGCTCGGATTATCAATACTAAGGCAGGAAATATATAATTTAGGATACCGTAACTCATTTTCAATTTATGACGAATCCGACCAGTTATCTTTAATACAAAAGGTAATAAAAGATGTCTGGCCGCATATTATAGATAAAATAAACGTACAGTCCGTTAGGGCGGCTATAAGCAGTTATAAAGATTCTCTATCCAATCCGAAAACAGCTTCAAAAGCGGCTGACACCCCTGATAAAGTAGTAAATTCCGCTATTTATAAAGAGTACCAGAGAAGGCTTAAGCTGTTCAACGCTGTTGATTTTGACGACCTGATACTCCTGCCGTTAATCTTATTTAATAAATATAACGATGTTTTAGAAAAATTTCAGGACAAATATAAATATATTATGATTGATGAGTATCAAGACACAAATTATCCCCAGTTCTTGTTCACAAAAAAAATAGCCGAGAAATATAAAAATATCTGTGTTGTAGGCGATGATGACCAGAGCATCTATGGCTGGCGCGGAGCGGATTACAGGAATATCCTTGAGTTTGACCGCCACTTTCCGGATACCAAGATAATAAAACTTGAACAAAATTACCGCTCAACAAAATCTATACTCACTGCCGCGAACCATATAATCAAGCACAACACGCTTCGCCGTGAAAAAAACTTGTGGTCTGCCAAAAAAAACGATAAGCCAATCACATTAAATATCTACCCTACAGCAAGGGACGAAGCGGAATCAGTCGTAAAAACATTGCTTGACCAGAAAATAAGGTATAAGAAAAAATTTAAGGATTTTGCTGTCTTAATGCGCACTAATCATCAATCGAGATTCTTTGAGGAACATCTTAGACTAAACAGGATTCCTTATATATTTATAGGAGGTACTCCTTGGTTAGCAAGAAAAGAAGTCAAAGATATAATCGCTTACTTAAAGCTTATATTGAATAATAATGATGAGGTAAGCCTGCTTAGGATTATCAATACACCCACAAGGGCAATCGGAATGCGCACTATATCTATTTTGAACGATTACTGTAAAAAACATAAAATTCCGTTTATAAAAGCATTAAAACAAGCCCATTCAATTAATGAAATCACCCATAAAACAAAACAATCAATAAACGATTTTTTAAATATAATGACAAAATACCGCAAAGAAATTGAATCCGATTGTTCTCTCGCGGATATAATTAAAAATTTTGTAATTGATATCAAATACGAAAAAGAGGTAACACGAGTTAGCGAAGACCGCAAAGAAATAGAATCACGTATGAATAATATATCCGATCTTATAGAAAACATTTCTTATTATGAAGACAATATGAGCGGGCATACAAGTTTAAGGCAGTATTTGAACAAT
>JAGGZS010000329.1 GCA_021161885.1 bacterium | reverse complement strand
TTAAAAGGGTTATCAAAAACCTCGGAAAAATCAAAAACATTTATAAAATCGTTTATAGAGTCATCATCATTTTTGCCGATCAGCCCTGCGTCAACAAGGTTAAAAACTATATGCCCTAAATCTTCAGTAGTAGTAATGCCCCAATGCTGGAGAACAATTCTTGTCATAGGACCGTATTGGTCGAGCGCGTATTCTTTGATGCTCTGCAACAGTTCCTGACCGGTAACATGACGGTATTGAGTTGTCTTGGAAACAGTATAGTTAAACGCGAGCAGTAAAAAATTATAGGCTTCAATTTCATATCTTGAATCTTTAGCTATTATTTCATCAAATATTTCAAATAAACTTTTGTTCTGTTGCACTATTTAATTTCCTTAATATTCTCGTCATAGTCAAACATCATATTATAGCGAATTTTCTGTTCTTCAGTCAATGAGGCGAAACATTTTTTTCTTAACTCCTCAAAACGTTCGGTTAACCTAAACGCAATAACTCTTACATGTTTTATAATTATATCGACAATCATTTTTGAAGAATCAATTTGAGGTTCAGAAAACGAAATTTCACCGATAAATCGGGTCAGAAAACTGTCTTTTTTACGAATAATTTCATTATGTTTCAAGATTATCCGTGAGGCATTGAGTTCTTCTATCACCAGTTCCAACGATTTAAAAAAATTAGACTCGTCTACATTGATGTTTTCATCTATATCCTTACCCCGCATAGAATATAGCGCCTGTTGTTTCGCGATTATAAAAAATTTCAATATAAGATCAATATACTCCGAACATCTGCTGAGGGGATATGTTAGAAAATCTTCACACAAATGATTAGCGGCAAGGAGATAAAACTTATCTCTGCGCGCAAGGTAAATTGACCTGTTGAGTTTCAAATCAACCATAATAAAAAACACCTTAAAATTTTATAATGAAAAGGACGGATAAAATACATAAAAATAATATCAGATAAACAAAACCGTGTCAATTTTTATGAGATATCACAGCGCATATCTATTTTTACAACAACAATATTACGGTTTAATAAAAAATATTACGCATATTTTTTTCTCATAATTTTAGCGGTCTGCACCATATTCTTCAAAGCGGATACTGTTTCTTCATATCCTCTTGTTTTCAACCCGCAATCAGGATTAATCCAGAATAATGATTTATCTATTACTTTCACAGCCCTGTCCACGATCTCAGTCATTTCGGAAATATGAGGGACGCGGGGAGAATGAATATCGTATGTGCCGAGCCCGATTCCGTGATCGTAATCAAATTCCTCAAAAGCCCGTATCACCTCGCCCTTGCTTCTTGATGCTTCCATAGATATAACATCAGCGTCCATTGCGTGGATGGCGCCAAGAATCCCGCCGAAATCAGAATAACACATATGGGTATGTATTTGCGTATCTTCCTGAACTTTAAAATTAGTGATCCTAAATGCGGTAACCGCCCATTGCAGGTAATTTTTATGTTTACTTTTTTTCAGCGGCAGCCCTTCCCTGAAAGCCGGTTCATCTATTTGGATTATTTTTATTCCCGCCTTTTCAAGATCAAGAACCTCTTTAAGTAACGCAAGCGCAACTTGATATACCACTTGTTTTTTAGGAATATCTTTGCGGTAAAAAGACCAGTTAACCATTGTTACAGGTCCGGTTAACATTCCTTTCATAGGTTTTTCAGTTAAGGAATCGGCATAAAGGATATAATCAAGAGTCATTGGCTTTTCACGGTATATATCACCGTAAATTATAGGCGGCCTTACACATCTTGAACCGTATGACTGAACCCACCCGTTTACAGTAAACGCGTATCCCTGCATTTGCTGACCGAAAAACTCAACCATATCGGTTCGTTCAAACTCGCCGTGCACAAGCACGTCAAGACCTATATCTTCTTGAAGAGCAACGACATCACGGATAGATTTTTTGATAAAACCATCGTATTCATCCTTGGATATTTTACCCGATTTAACCATTGACCGCATTTTACGAACCTCTGAAGTCTGGGGAAAACTGCCGATTGTTGTTGTCGGAAAAAGTCCAAGTTTCAACAATTCATTTTGTTTTAGATATCTATCCTTAAAAGAATGGGGGCGGTTTATTTTTTCTTCGTCTAATTTAGATAGTGTATTCTGCACAGTAGTATTATCAAATTTTTTGTGTATTGATCGTATATTTCCGCATTTTATTTCCGTTCCCGCTTCAACAGCTCTTTTTACAGTAACCAGTTCATCTAACCGTTCCCTTGCGAACGCAAGCATTTTTATTATATCAGGATTCAAATGGGAAACTTCACATTCAATTGTGCAAGGTAAATGAAACAAAGGAGACGCATTGGAAATGACCAAATTATCGTCCCCGACAATTTTCCTTAATTTGTTTACAAGGCTGACAGTTTTTTTCAGATCGGTTTTCCATGGGTCGCGTCCCGATACGATACCTGCCAATAACTTTTTATTTTGCGGAAACCCGAATTTCTCAATATTCTTTAGATTTTCATCATTAACTACAAAATCAAGTCCTATTCCAGCGACAGGCAAATCAAAAACCAATTCCTTATAATTAGATATTTTCTCATAATAGGTATTAACAAGAACATTAATTTCAGTCAGCCCTTGGGTTAATGCGCCATAGGCTTCTTTAAGAATATCCATGTCTTGAGCCGACCTATCCAAAACAAGCCCGGGTTCGTCTAACTGCACACAGCATACTCCTTCATCTTCAAGTTCTTTGATTAAAACATTATACTGCTTAGCAAGAGAAATCACCAAATCCCTAAAACTTTCGTCCTCGGCAGGATTGACAGTGCCTATAATTTCGTTGTTATCATTGCGTTTAATTATTTTGCTAAGGAGAATAAAAGTAAACGGTCCCACTAAAACCGGTTTCGTAGAAATTTTCAATTTATCTTCGGCAAACTTAAATGAATGAAGCGGTCGATTTTTTATAAGTTTAAAATTACCGTTTTCTATTTCAGGTACAATATAATGATAATTTGTATCGAACCATTTTGTCATCTGGCAAGCCTGAGCGTTTTTGTTTCCTCTTGCCATATTAAAATAAATTTGCAGTTCCTCTGTTTGCGAATCCCTGAACCTTTCGGGGATAACACCAAACATTGTGGCTGTATCGAGCATAAAATCGTAAAGGGAAAAGTCATTGCACGCAAGGACATCTATGCCGGCGTCAAGACAATCCCTGTAACGGGATACGGTAATATCTGAAGTTAGGGATAAAAATTCATTTTTGGTAATATTATTTTTCCAATACGACTCAAGCGCCTTTTTTAATTCCTGTTTTTTTCCATTTTCCGATTTCC